>JBGCFA010000038.1:0-31405 GCA_045106675.1 Bacteroidia bacterium | reverse complement strand
CAATGGCCTCAAAGTGATCGTGCACGAGGATCACGACCTTCCCAAAGCCGTAGTAAATCTCATCTACCGTGTTGGCTCCAAAGATGAATCTCCTGAACAAACGGGTTTTGCCCATTTGTTTGAGCATCTTATGTTTCGCGGTAGCATCAATATACCCGCCTATGACACTGCTTTGCAACGAGTTGGCGGTTCTAATAATGCTTTTACCTCGGCAGATATAACGAACTATTATATCAGTCTACCCTCCAATCAGTTAGAAACGGCCTTCTGGCTAGAATCTGACAGGATGTTAGGACTCAACTTCACCGAAGAAAACTTAGAGGCTGAAAAAAGTGTGGTGATTGAGGAGTATAAGCAGCGATATCTCAATCAGCCCTACGGTAACGCTTTCTTAGAGTTGAGGCCACTGCATTATCAAGTTCATCCTTATCAATGGATGCCGATTGGCAAAGAAGTTTCGCATATCGCGGATGCTTCGATGCAAGATGTTCAAGACTTCTTCTTTAGTTTCTACGCACCCAACAATGCTACTTTAGTGGTGGCTGGAGATGTAACCTTTGACCAGGTACAGAAACTCACCAATAAATGGTTTGGGGATATACCCAAGCGGGCGCTAGGAAAACGCGTTCTCCCGCAGGAGCCGACCCAAAATGCTCCCAGACAAAAAACAATCAGCGGCAAAGTGCCCTTTCCGGCGGTCTATCGCATGTATCATATACCAGCTTACGGCACTCGAGAGTATTTTATCGCAGACCTGATCACTGATCTACTTGCTAGCGGTAAAAGCAGTCTGTTTTATCAACACTTGGTGAGAGGTTTGGAGCTTAGCCCTTCGGTAAACGCTTATGTCCTTCCGATGCATGAGCCCGGTAGTATGGTGCTTGTAGGGCAAATTGCTGAAGGCAAAAGCATCGAAGCATTTGAAAAAGGCTTAGATGAGACCATAGAGAGGCTGTACGACCTAAAAGAAGATGATTTAGACCGTATCAAGGCCAAGTTAGAGGCTGCTTATACAATGCAACAAACTACGATCCTCAACCGCGCTATCGGTTTGGCTATGTCAGAAGTAGTCGGTGATGTCGATCTAGTAAACAATATGATGGCTATTTATCATTCAATAGAGCTATCAGAAGTTAAGGCAGAAGCCAAAAGAATATTTTCTCCCAGCAATTGCTCCACTTTGTACTATCATCCAGAATAGTCAAGAAAAATATATGCTAAACCGTAGTCAAGCCCCTGTAGCGAGCCCTCTCAAGGCAATGAAATTGCCCAAATTTGAGGTTCGGGAGCTCAATAATGGCCTAAAAGTCTATCTCCTCCCTTATGGCAAAGTGGAAGTGCTGCAACTACAATGGATTTTTCAAGCAGGTAGCAATTATCTGGAAAAAACTGGCTTAGCGTCTTTTGCTTTAAGTAATCTGCAAGAAGGGACACGACACCACACTGCCTTAGAAATCGCTCAGGAGTTGGATCAGTTTGGCGCTTGGATTGGACATGATGTGGGAAATGAAACAGTTAGCCTGCAACTTTCGACAGTCAGTCAGCAATTTGAACGGATTTTGCCTTTATTTCAGGCAGTGGTATGTGAGCCTATTTTCCCAGAAGAAGGCTTCTTGCAAATGAAGGTCAATAGCCATCAAGACCTCATCACTGATGCGCAAAAAACCAGTTTCCAAGCTCGTCGTAAGTTTGGACATATGCTTTATGGAGCAGAACATCCCTATGGTAAGCACATGGGGCTAGATGAATTAGCCGCCATCCAACATAGTGATCTCAAAGACTATCATCAGCAATATCTCAATCCAGTCAATAGCGTATTGACTATCTGTGGGCTCTTTGACACTGACAAAGTGTTAGCGCAGCTCAATCAGACCATAGGTGCTCTCCCTCTGGGGAACGCCCCCACTTTGACAGACCGTTCGGCGATGGAGCCGAAAAACGGAATCGGTTCTTATCACATCGAAAGACCGGGATCACAATCAACAATCAGATTAGGTCATCTCAGTCTAGGCAGAGAGCATGAAGACTATGTAGGCATGCGAGTGTTGATGACGCTGCTGGGAGGATTTTTTGGTTCGCGCTTGATGAAAAGTATCCGCGAGGAAAAAGGTTATACATATGGCGTTTATGCCGCCTTGGCTGGTAGAAGAAAAGTAGGTCAAATCGTGATCCAAACCGATGTCGGTAATGCTTACGTTTCGGAAACCCTAGAACTGATCAATAAGGCTATTTTGAAACTCCAAAATGAAGCCCCCAGCGAGTCGGAACTAGATCTGGTCAAAAACTATATGCTCGGCCAGTCTGTCAACCAAAGAGAAACGGCTTTTCAACTAGGTAGTATTCTACGATATCACATCACAACAGGGATTGATTTTGAGGAAATGGACCAGCGTTTCGAAATCATCAAAGCTATCAAAACCAGTAAAATTCAAGATTTGGCTGCAAAATGGTTGCAAGCTGATAAAATGTTGACGGTAGTTTGTGGGGGGCAGAAGTAAGATTTTGAACACATATTTAATAAATCCGAGCAGATTAAAGAATAATTCTTCTCACCTTACTATTTTTTCTCCGTAAAATATTCACCCTCAGTGAATTCTTTAATTGCGAATACTTTTAAGACTGTTTTTTGTCAAGTTAGGTTTCATCAATATTGATTATGATGGGGCAAGGATCTGGCATATTTTTCGTTGAGTTAAATGCATACCCACCTAAGCGCTTTCACTCTATGTAGAAAAAAATGCACAAGTTCTTCTTTACCGTTACCCTGTTTACCTTCCTTGTATTTTCCAATCACTCTAGCGAAGCTAGGCCAAGCTCGCAGATTGAGCCCTTGATTAATAGTTATTTGACGAGTTATCCGTTTTCAGCAGATAATCTTTTCAAGCTAGCTGTTTATACTGAATTAAAAGGTGATTTTGACGCTCACAGTCAGTCTATTCACATAGACTTTGGCAATCTAGGCACCATCAGTTTTTTCACAAAAAACTGTCTCCTCAAGACCAGTAGTAGTAAAGTATTTCATTTGATGCGTGATGGCAGTAGCTCCTTGGCAGAAGTAGCCGCGGTCAATGAAGCATTGCACGGCTTATTTGAAAACATCGCCTTACTCGCCAATCACAAAGCTGATCCCAACTTAGTCTCCTTTGTAGATGAAAGTCTCGCTCGCAAAAACATTGAGCCCTTCAACAAAATTTTTGTCCGCCATATCCTCATCAATTATGGCAAGTACTCTGCGAGCGAAAAGAGGGTAGAATTTCATTCCGATTGGTTGCCTGAGGAATCAAGCGCCCACCGCACTAAAGGGGAAGAACGTTTGGTTAAGCAACACATTTCTCCTTTGCGAATTCAGTTGGACGATCATTTCTTGCGAGGTTATTACCTCAAATCAGGAGGTACAGTCTTCGTCGAAGACGTAAATCGTAATGTCAAATATGCGACTGGGGAAGAATATGATCCGAATGTTTCAGCCTTCAAGGTCTTTGTACAAAAGCTATTTGTACAATCGGCACATTTCATCGCGAACACTGAAAGCAAGCGTTTGGAGAGTAAGCCAAGACTAGCGATGTTCGTTCCTCCACAAGAGGGTGAGATGGCATTCTCACACCAGTCTTTTATCCCGGAGATAGAGCGTAATGCCCCTACAGCTGTCGCTAATCGTAGGATAACCAAAAAGACTAATAGCGCAGCTCCTCTTTACCATAAATACAATTGGATCGGCATGATGATGGCCATCCTAAGAGAGGAAAACTTATCCATAGCTGATCCTGACATCCTGATCTATTTTGTTGATAAGCCTTATTTTGACAAAGTATATGCAAGCCTCACTCCAGAGGAACGGCAAGCAGTCGATAAGACGCGTAATCAATTCAAATAGAAAGAAGAACTGTCTTATCTATTGCTAAAAACAAATAAGGGGCGTCTGCTGGACGCCCCTTATTTGTTACTTACTTTTTGTAACGATTATTACTACGATCGCTGTCAGGCACCCAAGGCGCGCCAAGATTTACCTCCTTGAGCTTATCCGGTAAGCGGATTTCAATTTCGATGCTTTTCTCTCCGTCCTTCCAGACTGCAGCCGTCGTCTCATAGTGCTCTGTCTTACCTGATTTCAGTTTGAAATCTAGCACAATAGGCAATGGTACAGCAGTCGGGTTGGCGATCCGGACTTTGACCTTACGCCCATTGCCACTGACTGATTTTATTTGCAAATCGGGAGTCAAAGCTTCGAAAAACCAAGGGGACCAAAACCAGCTTAAATCTTCTCCTGCAGCTTCATTGAAGCTAAAAAAGAAGTCATAAGGCTGTGGATGCTTCCCGTTCCAATTTTCCATATAAAGGGCCATCCCCGCTTTAAACTTCTCTTCGCCCAACAGATTGCGTAAAATATTATAAGCAGTAGCAGGTTTACTATAAGCATGCACACCATAGGCTCCGCCTTGCAGTTCTACGGAGTAGGTCATCAAAGGCTTTTCCCCTTTCCCATTGGCGAAACTCGCATAAGAGGTTACATCCATTCCAGGCCCCATCATTTTAAAACCTCGCTTTTCGATTAGATCATAGGGCAGCATCGAAGCCCAACCTTCATCCATCCAAGCAAAGCGATGCTCATTGATCCCCATATAAAAGGGAAAATAAGTGTGGGCAATTTCATGCGCTGTCAGCCCAAAAGTAAATGCCTTAAAAAAAGTAGATGCATCGTTGACCATCATCGGATACTCCATACCTCCGCCACCGATCTCACCATTGAATATCGTCATTGACGGATAAGGAAAAGGGATTCCCGGCATACCTGTAGAAAGCCCCTCGATAATTTCCGCAGCAAAACCCGCGACTTCTCTAAAATCTTTAGCTTTAGGCTTATAACAAGCATCCACCAATACTCGTTTGCCATCGATCTCTACACTCGTCGCATCCCAGTAATAATAATCGCAGCTAGCAAAAGCAAAATCGGGTACATTGTCAGCTTGAAAGTGCCAGGTATTTTTTCCGTTTTCACTTTTTCGCGCAACATTTCCAGTCTTATAATTCGCTTTGGTGATAACTTTGATCACCGAATCCGTAGTCATCGCTTTTTGGTATCTAGCCAAGGGTTCATCATGCAAAACCTCTTCAGGATTACGCAGTCGTCCAGTAGCCCAAACCAAAAAATCATCTGGCACCGTAAGGCGAACATCAAAGCTCCCGAATTCATTATAAAATTCCTGCAAACCAGTATAGTTAAAGGCATCCCATCCAAAGACATCATCATAGACTGCGATTTGAGGATACCAATAAGCTACGAAAAAGGAATTTTCACCATAAGTTCCCATCCTCACAGTATGCCCATTGGGAATCTGAAATTGCCAATCAATTTCTAACTCCATTTTTTGTCCTGGTAACATTGGATCAGGCAAGGTCAAAAATAGATTCGTCCCCGCCCTGCGGAACGCTTTTTCTGGACCTTTGATAGAGAGTGCCCTACCATTCCACACCATACGAGAGATATTGACCCCTTCAGTAAGTTCGGTTTCATCTAGTTGGTCATCCCGTTGAAATCCAGGATCGGGCTTATACATATCTTGATATAGCCTAATGACAATTTCGCTCAAGGTATCTGGGCTGTTATTGACATAGCGAATAGATTCACTTCCTCTAAGTTGACGAGATTCAGGGTCAACATTAGCTTCAATCTGATAATCTACTTGGTTTTGAAAATATTTAGCGCCTGGCTTACCCTCTAAAGTACGAGTTCCATTTTGCACCGCTTCATAAAAGGGTTCCTCCAAAGGGAGTATTTGTTGGGCTTGAATAGGAGCTGCTATTCCAAAGTAAAATAGCAAGATCAGAAAAGTAAAAATCCTAATAGAGGGACGAGAGTTCATGGTTTTATAGCTAAAGTTGGGGTGATAATTATCCATTCAATGAAATTAATACCTTGATAATGTTAGTTCTGGACGAAAATATGACTGTCTGGCCTATAATGACGTGTTAATTTGCGAAGAATTTCCTAGTTTGCTTTGATAATGGAGCAAAATTTGCCAGTTCCGTCCCAAACACCTGTGGTTTTACTCGCAGGAGCCAACACTTACCAGGATCGCATACGCAAACAATTTGTGGTTCAGGAGAAGGAACGTATTGCCCGAATTTTCACAGAAAAAGGGCAAGCTGAGGCAGAGATTGTTTCTGAAGACCCAGCCCAGGGCATCTTCCTTTTTGATTTATTTCGCAAATATGCCTTTGACGAATCTGTCAAAGTACTTCATATTATCGGGTACGCCCGTGGCGAATACCTCCATTTTGAAGGAGGCTTGGGAGAGGAAGCATACGATGTAAAATCATTTATTAGGCAAATCGAAAAGCTACCTGGTCTAGAGGTCGTTTTTGTCAATGGTTGTGCCACTCCTGAATTTCTTGAAGCTTTACTACTCGCCAATATTCCAGCGGTGATGGTAACGCAAACCCCTCAAAGGGATCGTTCTGCCTCGCAGATCGCACAAGAATTCTACCATATGATTGCAGACGGATATAGTGTCCGTGATGCCATCGAGAAGATGCGTAGCAAATATGGCCAGAAGTTTGGCTTCTTCCCGGTAGTCTATGACTTCGAGCAAGACGCGCTTCGCTGGGAAGGCAAAAGGAAAGATCTACTGCAATGGGGCATCTATATGCTAGAGTCCAATAAGCAGAGTTTAGATTTCCATCTTCCAGTTAGGACTGATTTACCCGCCGTCATTCCCAAGCAAACTTCATTAAGTGATCCAGAGCTGCCTCAAAGATCCCGACGAATTCGCTTGATCGGTTCAGGGATACTAGTCGCCGCCTTCCTGACCATGCTTGTGTTGCTGTTGCAAGGTGCTGGAGACAACAATCTAGGTGGTACTTGGATAGGAAGCTTGAAGTCCCGTTTATTCCCTGCAGCAATGCCGGTATGGGCTCAAGATTGTCAGTTCAATGATTCATTAAGCTATAACGTATTATTGTTGCCGTTTGCCGAAAAAGGAGACTGCCAACAAGTTGATCCATATTATACTCTCGCGATATCACGCCGTCTCAGACGCATGGCGGAGGAAGACACTGAGCTCAAAATGCGGATGCCGGATATTCCGATCTGCATGGTTTCTGAGGAACAGGGCGAAAATTCTCGTAAATATCTAGCGAGTATGATCAGGGACTGTGATGCTGACTTAATCATCAGTGGTACCTATCAAGTCACCGCTAATGACGCCATAGACATGGATTTTCAATTCATGTACGAGGGTTTACCCAATCAAGCTACCCTAGACCGTCTCAAAGCTCAGTTTTCTCCTACGATGCTTGACATCGGGGGCGACAAATTTGTGTCTGCCGTGGACGACATGGTCTATTGGGCCCGTGGGATGAGCTACTTCAAACGCAAGAGCCATCACAAAGCCATCGAATATTTATTGCAGATGCGCGAACGCCAAGACAAAGGCTACGCTATCGTCGATATGAGATTGGCTCAGTGTTATGAGCATATTGGCAAAGACGCAGCAGAAAGAGAAGATCATAGCCAAGCCAACGAATATTATCAGCAAGCGATCAAACGCTTGGATCATGCCTTACTTGTGGACGGCGCCAATGCAGCCGCCTATAACCGTCGAGGTAATGTCTATTTTCAACTAGAAGACTATAATAGTGCGATTGAAGATTTTCAGGCGGCATTAAAACGCAATCCTGATTATGCAGAAGCCTATTACAATCTAGGTAGTCTATTTTTGATCTTGAAGAAGTATCAAGAAGCAGAAGAGATGTTGGCGCAAGCGACCTTATTGCATCCAGATCAAGCTGAGTATCATGGTGCTTTGGCAGCGGCTTATGCGGAATTGGAGCAACGAGCTGAATTCTATCAGCAATTAGAACTCGCCTTACAAAAAGGATTTGATATGAAAAGATACCCACAAGCTTTTGGGGTATATCGATCGGAAGATAGATTCAGAGAGTTAATCGCTCAATATTAATACAATTGAAACTGATTAGTTAAATAATTATTCACCTATATAAACGACAAAAAGTAAGATAATTACGTTTATTTAATGAAATACTAGAAACGAAATCGTCTTACTTATAATCTAAGTTTTTGTTCTTGCAGTAATCCAAAATTATCCCATGTTAGCTTCTACAACGCACAAACCTGTAATATTCCTTGCGTGTGTTAATAGTTATCGAAATGGAAAACGCCTTCGCCAATTCGTGAATGAGCGTAAAAGCATTTCAAAACTCTTTCGGAATTCATTCATCCGAAAAACTCCCTTTCAAGCCGTACAGAAAGGGAATATCTCTAATCAATACTTTTTTGACCTCCTGCAACAAAATGACTACCAAAACCGGGTAGCCATCATGCACTTTTCTGGTCCTAAAGGCAACAATCACCTAAGGGTAGAGTCCGACAAATTTGAAGTCGGTATGCATATGGACGAGCTTTCTAAGCTCATAGGCCGTATGCCCAATCTACAAGCCGTCTTTTTGAGTGGTTGTGCGACTCAGGATCTGGTCGAAATGCTGATCAGACGAGATATTCCGGCAGTACTCGTAACCCAAACCGAACTCGACGCTGAAGAAAGCCATGCTGTCGCTCGTACATTTTATGGCGCATTAGCCAAAGGTGCGACCGTCCAAGAAGCTTGCCAACAGCTCCAAAAAGACTTCTTTCGCTTCAAAACCCATCGCATCAGCTACGATGTCGAAAAAGACGCCTTGGATTGGAGCCATAGCCCACAAGGAGAGCTTGCTTGGGGATTATACTTTTTAGATGATAACGCAAAAAAACTCGAACAACCTGCCGAGTTAAAACGCTTTGCCCTATCGTTTCAAAAGCATAATACCAACACTCGCCTTACCAAGACCCTAAAATACGCCAAATTTGCCACGGCAGCTTTGATTCTGGGTTTCTTGGCCGTAGGCCTTGCCATGTATCTGTCCACACCTGAACAGTTTGTACAGTTACAACAAGCCTTCTAATTACGGATCCAAACAAACAATTTAGGCCTACGAGCTTCTCTTATTGAGGAGAGTTCGTAGGCCTCTTTTTTTACTATTTTTTTCAAGGCCTTATTCGCCCGATAAGCTTTAGACTGCCGCTTTGCGGAACGCTTGGGCTTTTGGGCATATGCAATACGACCTTAGGTTTTTGATCCTTATCTCATTCCGCTTATCAACAAGATTCAGGCGTCTCTGGTGCGAGTTCCCAAAATGTATCAGCTTTGTCCTCCCCTTCCCTATCGAGGCAAGGAAAATCTTTTTCGATCAAAATATGTAGTTGGTGTTCTGGAGAAATCTCAGATTGGACTTCTATCCCGACCTCCTGTGAGTTGATCCAGTGTTGGGCTTGTCCTTCGGGCAACGCAATCACAATTCGGCCTTCCGCAAACTGGCCCGAAACTTTAACGATGGTGTCATCAACTTTCAATGTAAAACTCAAGCTATTTGCAGGACCAAAATGTACGCTTTCGCTGATTGCTTTAGTTTCAGCTAGTTGCATCAACTCCGATTTCCGAACCCTAATCCGGATACTATCTTTGGTACATCTCAGCTTCATAACTCTATTTCTTCTAAAATTGGTAACTTTTGATTCGTATTTCAATTTAGCAATGATATTGCTCGTTCGCCAAGGCGAATAAAAGACTAAAGCAAAATAGCAGTCCAAAAAGCCGCTTGACAATCATTAGATACTCTTGGTTCAATAGCCCCGATTTTTACGTAATTTGAGCTCCCACAAAGGACGTAAATATGATATTGCCTATTTATCAGGTGGATGCTTTCACTGACCAATTGTTTGGAGGTAATCCTGCCGCAGTTTGCCCACTAGAACAATGGCTAGACACTGCCACGATGCAGTCTATCGCCGCAGAAAACAATCTAGCTGAGACCGCATTTTTTGTCGCTCATGGATCTGGCTTTGAGTTGCGTTGGTTTACCCCTGCCATGGAGGTTGAGCTATGCGGCCACGCTACTTTGGCGACGGCTCATGTGTTATTTACCCATCTCGGCTACAAAGCCGATCAGATACGTTTTTTCACGCGTAGCGGTGACCTTATTGTCGAAAAGGCTTCCAATGGATATCGAATGGACTTCCCCTCTCAGCCTCCCGTTACGCAAGGCGTGCCGAGTGGACTACTCCCTGCCCTTGAGATAGAAAAAGCTAGCTATGTGGGGCAATCTGTGAATTATTATTTTGTCGCCTTAGCGGACCAAAAAGCGGTGGAAAGGATTGATCCAGATATGAGAGCGCTCGCGAAGCTCGAAAAAATTGCCGTTATAATCAGTGCGCCAGGAGAAACAGTAGATTTTGTTTCGCGTTTATTTGCCCCTAAGGCCGGCATAGATGAAGATCCGGTCACCGGTTCGGCGCATTGTGCGTTGATTCCTTATTGGGCAGAGCAACTTGGCAAACAGCATTTGACTGCTTGGCAAATTTCCGCTCGCAAAGGTGTTTTGGATTGTAAACTCGTGGATGATAGAGTTTGGATTGGAGGCAATGCCATTACATATCTGGAAGGGCAGATTTACGTATAATCATCTGGATGGACGATCGTTAGCATTTTATATGATTTATCAGACTCGCACTTACCTTCTCATTTCTTTTTTACTCTGCCTCGCGGCGAACGCTTGGTCCCAACAAATTGCACCAGATGATCCTCGTGGCGCAATGGATTTGTTGGAGCAAAGAAGAAGCGCACTCTTAGCAAATACGACAATCACGCCAGCGGAGAAGGCCCAAATTGCCCTAAACTTAGGATTATGGGACGAGGCAGCCTCCCTCATTGAAGAGCATCAAAAAGAAAAAGCGTTTTGGAGCCCTATTGTTGAATACCATTTACTCAACAATGCGTTCGGCAAAGCCGAAGCTCTCATCTATACTCGTCTCGCCAAAAAACCGGAAGATCCTACTGCACGCCTATATCGGAGTCAACTCGAAATCGAAGCTTGGGAACTCAAAAAAGCGGAAAGAACCTGCGTCGATCTTCTCAAAAATAATAGCAATGATGAAGCCGTAGTTCTGCAACTCGGCAGGATTTATATGTTACAAAAAAACTATCCAAAAGCTCTCGCCTTAGCCGAGCAGGTGATTGATTGGAATGATAAAAATGCAGAAGCCTTTCTACTGGCGGCTGAGGTTCAATTTTGGTTACGCAATAGCGAACAGGCAGAAGCGTTCCTCGAAGAGTGCCTCAAAATAGATCCTTTCAATGCTGATGCTCGTTTTTACTACGGCTATGCGATCTGGAGACGGGTAGATGCTACTCAACTCCCTGATATGGCGGCACAATGGGAGCTTGCTTTGGCGATTAACCCATTGCATTATCTCACGCATTGGCATTGGGGCAATGGGCATACTCATTTGACTTTTGCGGATTATGTAGATTCTGATGAAGACGAAATCAGGGAGGCTCTGAACCCTGCTGACAGTCTCATCACGGCCAATCAAATCGACTCGGCTATCAGTATTTGTAGAGAGATACAAGGGACATACTTTGCCTCGGTTTTGCCTTCGATGATGATCGGCTCGGCCTTTTATATGGCCTATGATATGCCCATTAATGCTCGTATGGATTCGGCACAGCGTATTTTTCAAAGTGTCCTCAACAAGAAGCCACACTATGGTCCAGCCCACAATGGTATCGCAGCGGTAATCAAACAAAAACGCTTCCCTTATCTCGCTAGCTATGATTCACTCCAAAATGTGATCACCAATACCCAAATCCAAGATCCCGAAAACTTTTATGAAGTCTTTCCTGATATGGGATACTATCCGGGAGAACGGGTACAAAAAATGGTCTGGAACCAATTGCATAAAAGCGTAGTTTATTTTCCTTTTTTAGCAGCGCAGAAAAGAGAGTTTGTGATCCCCTCTTTGCATCTAGATCTAGCCACTGCGATGAAGAGTCCTTATTTTCGAGGAGCCACTACTTTTGACAATCGACAGTGGATGGATATACGTGGAGTAGGCAGTGGGGCTACCGCCATAGAGTATGTGGAACGTGGGGCGCATCAGGAGCGTAACGTTACTTTGCATGAGTATGTCCATCTTTTTCATGGCAATGTCTTTACCGATACAGAGATGAGACGAGTGCGCGCTCTGTACTATCATGCGATGGAAAATGATCTTACGCTCGACTATTATTCTGCCAATAATGAGTTTGAATACCTAGCCCAAACTTATACTGCCTATTTCATTCCGGTCAAAGTGCATCCGCTCAATCACAAATCCATCAATACCCGCGGAGAACTCAAACGCAAAGATCCCCAGCTTTATGCTTTCCTTGATAGTTTGGTCCAAAAGCAAAGCGCTTATTTGAATGGAGATAGTTTGGCATTGGCAGATAATTGGGCACAAGTTTATCTCAATCTTGCTCAACAGGCTGATAATCCGGTGCAAAAACGAGCATTGCTTGACACTGCCTTATTGTGGGATAGTACCTATTTGCCGGCCATCTTGACCTATGCAAAAGTTGCCACTGACAAACGACAGTATCGAGTAGCCAATAATTTTCTGGATAGAGCTGAGGGCCTTAATCCTAATTACGCTCCGATATATGCGACCAAGGCTTATCTCATCCGTAAGCAATTGCAGGACAACGAAATCGAACCAGAAGCCGCAGTTCAAGAAATCAGCATGTGGTATGAGCAGACTTTACGATTAGAAAACGATTATTCGGAGCATGCTCGCTTCAATAGTGAGTATCGGGAGTTAATGCGAGACCTAGGCTATATCCAGGAATCAGTTGCGATCGCTGAATCATATGCAGCATCCGCACCGACAGTATCCACCTATCTCCGAGATCGCAAATCCGCCGCAGAAGCTTTTGCCTGGGAGCTAAAAGGACAATTAGGTTATCTGGAAGAAGCACAGGATTTTTTCAAACAATTGATTGCTCAAAAGCCGCAGCAATACCGCCATCGTGCCCAATATGCAAACGTTTTATTGGCCAATGGACGCTACCAAGAATTGATCGCTTTATTAGGCGAAGCCCAACGAATCTTAGACGCCGCAGGGACTCCAAGAGCTGATTTTGTAGGGATGATGGCTTCTGCACATCTCTCCCTCGGAGAACGCGAAAAAGCGATTGCCCTTTTAGAACCGATTACTGACGGCGGCCTCGCAGAGCAGGGTGATCCCTTATTATGGGTGAATTTGCATATCCAACTAGAACAATGGGAAGTCGCCAACAGAAAATTCTTAGAAACTCGTTTCCCCAAGACAGCCTATGAGCAATCTCGCTATTATCATTACAAAGGCATATTGGCCGAAGCAAAAGGCGACAAACTAAGTGCCAGAGAAGCATATACTCAAAGCCTAGCCGCCAATGCCTACAATCTGGAAGCCCGGCTGAAACTCTTGAGTCTCTTCGAATCAAGTGGTGAAAAACGACAAGTCAGACGGATCGCTACTCGCGCAACGGTCCTACCCATCCCTCCGGGTCCTGAGATGTTAGGACGATTTAGAGCGTTCCTAGAATAGGCACGCGACTCAGTTAGTCGCGTTTCATTTGAAATGGACGAATATTGTATATTTCGTTTAAACAATATTCCCATCCACATGAAACAGTTTATTCGACCCTTCATCATTTTAGCCTTTTTAGGCATAGGTACCACTTCCCCTCCCCCAAAAGTAGAAAAGCTCAAAGAAGCGGTTGTCAGCTCTATTGAGCAGCAATCCCCTCAACTGATAGAGATGAGTGATCAGATTTGGGCCTTTGCCGAAACGGCTTTGGTGGAGACTCAATCAGCAGCTCTATTAGCTGATTACGCCCAAGAGCAAGGATTTAAGGTTGAAAGAGGAGTAGCGGAGATGCCAACCGCCTTTATCGCTAGTTATGGCGAAGGAGAACCGATCATTGGTATCCTAGGAGAGTTTGATGCCTTGCCAGGACTTTCGCAACAAGCCAGTTCGGTCAAGACTCCTTTGGAGAACGGTCAGCCAGGTCATGGTTGTGGCCATAATATGTTTGGTGTAGCCAGTTTAGGGGCTGCGGTCGCGATCAAAGAGCAAATAGAGGCAGGTAAACTCAAGGGAACTATTCGCTTTTATGGTACTCCCGCAGAAGAAACCATCGGCGGTAAGTTATATATGGCCCGAGCAGGTCTTTTTGACGATCTCGATATCTGTTTGGACTGGCATCCGGGTGCTGCAACTAGTGCCAGTACTCAATCCAGCAAGGCTTTGATTGACTTTAGAGTCAAGTTTTACGGCAAAGCGGCTCATGCCTCAGCAGACCCTTGGAATGGCGTCAGTGCCGTTGATGCGATGGAGTTCTATACTCATGGCCTCAACTACTTGAGAGAGCACCTACGCCCTACTGTGCGCATCCACTACCTCTTCGAAAAAGCGGGAGACGTCGTTAACGTAGTACCCGAAAACGCACAAATTTGGACACGACTACGCGACTCCAAAATGGAAGATGTAAAACCTCTCTACGAAAAGGCAAAGAAGATCGCTGAAGGAGCCGCAATGATGGCAGGTGCTGAATACGAAATTGAACTCATCTCAGGCATGCACGAAATCATCCCCAATCGAACCGGAGCAGCGGCTTTGCAGGCCAATCTTGAAAGCTTAGGAGCGATTCAATACACAGAGGAGGAAATTCAGTTTGCCAAAGAGATCCAAGAAGCAACTGATAAAGAGTTGAAAGGATTGAACTCTGCGATCAACGAATTGAAAGAGACACGCGAACATCCTCAAGGAGGCTCAACCGATGTAGGAGATGTCAGTTGGATCGTCCCACAGATTAGTCTACGAGTAACGACTGCGCCAGAAGAGACACCTTGGCATAGTTGGGCTGTGGTCGCCTGCGGAGGCATGTCTATTGGCCACAAAGGCATGAATTATGCGGCTCAGGCACTATCAATGACCATGGTTGATCTATTTACCAATCCAGAATTGAGAGAAGAAATGAAGGCAGAGTTCCGCGAGCGGAAAAAGGAAAGAACCTACCAAGCGGTATTGCCAGAGGGGCCACCTCCAGTGCCGAGCATGAATTAAAACCTAAAAAGCTAGCGACCTAAAATTTCAAGTCGCTAGCTTTTTAATAATATTCTTTTGCCTAGCGTCTGACGATACGACGGATCACTTGGCCTCTTTCATTGCGCAATTGAAGGAGATAAATGCCAGAAGCTAATTCACTAAAATCAAGCTGTGTTTCTTGATTGAAGGTTTTCTTAATAATCATCTGTCCCGTCAAACGGTATAGACTCACTTCTGCTTCTCGGCTATCTAAGAGTCGCACATTCAAAGTATTTTGCACTGGGTTAGGGAAATATTCAAAAGCAATATCTCCTAATTCTGTTTCGACAGCAGTGGTGAGATTATCATCTGTAGGAGCACTCGCACTGGCTTGTAGGATTTCTTTGCTAGACTCGTCTTGCAAAATCGCCATTGTGTAGATATGATCAACATCCCAATCAGCATGATTGGCGATCGTCGCTTCAAAGATGATAGAATCTCCAACATTGGCAGCGAGTATCCATGGATCACCTTCTACGCTAGTCAATTCACGTCTAAATACGTTGTGTTGTTCGCTTTCGCCATTGGGAGCTTGATAGAAAACGGTGTCTTCTACTGCGGCTACTAATAAGCGTAAATTTCCGAGACTATGTACTTCTTCTGTCTTGACGATGACTCGAACTCTCAAGGAATCAGTATCCTTATTTTGTTCGATGCGAAGACTAGCAGGGGAAGTTTCAGCACGATAAGGGTCAAAGAGCGCAGAGCTCCCATAATTGCTCCCTGCACTAATCACGGTTCCTTGGACGACCAAGCGAGGAGTGCCACCATAGATATCATAGTAATTAGTGCGAGTATCATTACCGCTTGGATTGTGAAGATAATGGATACAACTATTATAAGGCGCACTCGGATGAAAAGTCAAATGCAGCACACTATCCTCATTATTGAGGTTGCTGAGGAAAGCAGGATTCCGGCTTGCACAAATACTACATCGAGTATTGGTAAAGTGCTCGACGACAATCGTTCTGGGAACCTGGGCAAGAAGACTAGTAATGGCTAAAAATAAGCCTAAAAAGAGGCTAGATCGTAACATAGGCGATTAGTAAATTTTTTCTCCCTTAAACAACCAGCCACTCCAAAGGCGGTTGTAGGTATGTACTTGTTCGGTGGATTCGTTTTCTGCGTTCACTATAGGAAAACCGTGATTTTTCCATTCAAAAATGCCTCCATAAAGATTGTAGACATTTTGAAAGCCCATCTCTTTGAGTTGCTCTCCGATGCGTTCGCTCCGATAGCCAACCGAGCAATAGACTAAGATTGGTTGATCTTTGGCGACGTCCTTGACGAACGCTGGATCAAACTCATCATAGCCCGTTGCCAAAGCTCCCTCAATATGAGAGATCGCAAACTCATTAGGCTCACGGGTGTCCAAGATCACGTATTGCTCTTGATTTTGAGCTACTTTTTCCGCTTTGATCAGCGGAACGCTTTGCTTGTACATACTGTCAAGCATATCATGAAAGTTCTCCTCTGTCTTTTGGGCCAACATACAGGAGGAAAACAAAGCCAGTAAGCTCAAAGCGATTAAATAACGCATATAGTGATTACGCTTGAATAGTGAATTACCCTATCAAGCAAATAAACGAATTTAGTCCCCGCAAAGTTTGTCGGGTGTAATACAATTTAGCTTAATGCCAAATATAAGCCTGCCGCCACTAAGCCACCGGCAATCGGGCCGAGCACTGGAATCCATGAATAGCCCCAACCGCTATCGCCTTTACTGGGGATAGGTAAGATCGCATGCATGATACGAGGTCCGAGGTCCCGGGCAGGATTGATGGCATATCCAGTAGAGCCTCCCAAAGAAAGACCGACACCAAAAACGACAAAAGCAACCGGTAATGCACCGATGGCACCTAAACCCATTTTTACTTCTTCGGCGCCCTCACCAACACTAGGTGCAACGAAGTATAAGACTGCAAATACTAAAATAAAGGTTCCGATCAACTCGGTAAAGAAATTGCTGAAAGTATTGGGAATCGCAGGGGTGTTGCAAAACGTTCCGCGAATAGCGGCAGCATCCTCTGTACGATTGTAATGATCACGATAAGCTAGCCAAACCGTAGAAGTACCAAGCATAGCACCGAGCATCTGGGCGAGGATATACATTCCTGTGTCAGCCCATGCAAACTTACCAGCCATGGCAAGTCCAAGCGTTACCGCAGGATTGAGATGAGCTCCACTCGGCTCTGCAGCTATGGTTACGGCGACAAATACAGCCATGGCCCAACCAGCGGTAATCACGATCCAGCCACTATTGTTGCCATAAGTATCTTTGAGGGCCACATTGGCAACCACGCCATTGCCCAATAAGAGCAGCACAAAAGTGCCAATCAGTTCTGCGATAAAAGGAGTCATAGTAGTAGTATGAATTTAAAGTAGTAATCAGTCTTATTCGATCGGAATCAATTCCCACTCGACATCCAACACTCCATCGACACTTTGCTGCAACCAAAGCTCATTGCGTTTGAGCATTCGGATATCGAATAGCTCAGTTTTCGCACCAAATATCATCTGGAGACGGGTACGTCGCGAAACCAAACTCCAGCTTCCGTCCCGACAATTATTTTCAAGATCGCAAACACTCACTGATCCGGTTTCGGAAAAAGTGATCGTAGAATCAGCATAAAATCCAGTCAAAGGCTGATCCCCTTCCAAGGCCAATTGCCATTGCCAAGATCCGGCTAGGCGATCCTCGGTAGGATAAATGCTAAAAAATGGTCCTTCGTCGTACTTACGGTAATCACAACGAAGCAGTAATGTGGAACACAGGCAAAGGAAAAAAATTGGCAAAGAGTTGCGCAACATATATGAAATTGGTTAGGGCACGAAAAACTCCATCTTAATCAGGGTATTCTCATTGCGAAGCCAAAGCTGCTCTTCTGACAAGCGGGCGATTTCCCAGCGCTCATAGAATTCTTCCTTATAGATGACATCATTGTTGTAGATGTCTCTAAATTGGAAAGAATATAGCAGCTCCAATTCGTTTTTGCTGAGTAGATTCCACTCACCAATACCTTGAAGTGGTATAATGGTGTCACGCGTAAATGGCGGAGAGGAAATCATTTTAGCGGCATCCAAGGTCTGATAAACACCATTGGTCTTGAACTCAAAATTGTCGCCTTGAAATTCACTAGTGACATCTACCCCATCGCGGGCTGCTTCCTTGACTTCCCAAGTGGTAGCCAATTTAGTAGTGGTAGATTGAAAACTGATATTAGGGCCATCAGCAAAGCCAGTACAAGCGGTAGCCGCCATTGCTAACAATACCAAAGCAATAGCAGGAAACAGTATCTTCGTTTTAGTCATGAGAAGTGGACGGTTATCAACGAATGTAATCAATGTTTTTACAAGATTTTGAATTGCGTAATTTCGGCCTATGGATCTAAAAAAACAAATCCAGTCACGTGCGGATGAGCTCTTTGAGCAGGTAATCGCAAATCGACGCCACATCCATATGCACCCTGAGCTTTCCTTTGAGGAAGCCAAGACGGCAGCCTTTGTCCAAGACGAACTCAAAAAATTGGACATCCCCTTTGATACTGACATCGGTGGACACGGTGTGCTGGGTTATTTGATTGGTACGGCTGATTCGCCGAACGCCAAAACCATTGCGCTACGGGCAGATATGGATGCTTTACCGATCACAGAGGAAAATACCGTTCCCTACAAATCTCAAAATCAGGGTATAATGCACGCCTGTGGTCATGATGTGCATACTTCTTCCCTACTGGGAACGGCCCAGATCCTCGCCGAACTACGGCCTCATTTTGCGGGTACGATCAAACTTTTGTTCCAACCCGCAGAGGAACGCCTTCCCGGAGGGGCCTCTCTCATGATCAAAGATGGAGCTCTAAAAAACCCAGATGTAGGAGCAATCTTCGGTCAACATGTACAACCTTACTTCCCTGCTGGTAAAATCGGCGTGCGTTCAGGTATGTATATGGCTTCGGCCGACGAAATCTATATGCGGGTCATCGGTAAAGGAGGGCATGCTGCTCAACCAGCGCACTTTATAGACCCAGTAGTGATGACCGCTCAGATATTGGTAGCGCTACAGCAAGTAGTTAGTCGTTCTGATCCAAGGATACCAAGCATCCTTTCGTTTGGCCGCCTAGAGGCGAAAGGCGCGACCAATATCATCCCAGACTATGTAGATGTTGCAGGCACTTTTCGCACCATGAATGAGCCTTGGCGCGCCCAAGCACTCGACAAAATCAAAGATATCACTCATGGTATCGCCAAAAGTTTAGGAGGAAGCGTGGAGCTTGATATACGAAAAGGTTATCCCGTACTCTTTAATGATGAAGCCCTCACCGGGCGAACCCGAGGCCGGATTGCCGACTATATCGGCGAAGAAAATATCATCGATATGGATTTATGGATGGCGGCAGAAGACTTTGCTTGGTACACCCATGAAGTACCCGGTTGCTTTTATCGTCTCGGGACGCGCAACGAAGCCAAGGGAATTATTCACGGCTTACATACTCCTCATTTTGATATCGAAGAGTCCACGATGCGACTTTCAACGGGTTTGATGGCATGGCTAGCGCTGGAGGAGTTAGGCGCAATTCACTAAGCTTTAATACCTGTATTTCAGGGGTTTATACCTATTGACAATAGGTGTGTTTTTTTGCTGATTGGTTTTTATTGATTCTATCCTACACATTTGAAACCCCTATTAAAATGAGAACCTTCAACTTTTTTTCATTGCTTAGTCTATGCCTACTAGCAATTGCTTGCCAACCCACTACACCAAAAATAGATTGGCAAACGATCAAAACAGATATCCAAGCCCTTGAAGATCAATATGCCGAAGCGATCAAAGCGGGTGATAACGATGCCATCGCCAATCTGTATACCGAGGATGCTATGCAAATGCCCAATAACCAACCGATGGTCAAGGGACGTGCGGCGATACTAGCTGCCTTGAATGCCGAAGGCGGCGAGGCCGAAGATAATGGTGAAACCCCTCCTACTTTTGAGGCGATCGAAGTTATGGGGGACGGAGATATGGTAATTGAGGTTGGAATTAGTAAGTCCATGCGTGCAGATGGCACCGCAAATATGGGGAAATACATCGCTATTTGGAAAAAACAAGCCGATGGCTCTTATCGAATTTACCGCGATATCTTTAATCAAGATGAGGATTATGAATATCCTAGTGGTCATGAAGAGCTCGGGGGACATGAAGGACACGCTCACGATTGATATCCTTTCATAAAAAAGAGCGGCTTTCCTATTGAGGAAAGCCGCTCTTTTTATTTTCAATCACGAGTTAAGCGTTCTGCCAAGCAGTAAACCTATCCACAGCAAGTAGGCTCACAGCAATCTTCTTTGGCCTCGATAGGCTTACGACCAAATACAGTGATGCTAAAGATGCCTAAATCGCTATTTTGGTAGTTCTGCACGACCTCTTCGCTCAGATAGTCTTTTAGTAATTCTTCAGGCAAGATGATAGGCTTTTCTTTTTGAAGGGTGATATCAGCAAAACCACTGACTTTGATTTGCTCCATATAATCTCCCCTCTGGGTGGCACCTGCAACACAACCCGCATACATTTCGGCCACAGATTCTATCCCTTCTGGCAAATCGCCTTCGAGTACGATATCAGAGATACTAAAATGACCGCCGGGCTTAAGGGTGCGATATATCTCTTTGAATACCTGCGCTTTATTGGGCACTAGGTTCAAGACACAGTTGCTCACGATCACGTCGATGCTATTGTCATCGATGGGTAGTTTTTCTAGATCCCCTTCGCGGAATTCCATATTGTGATAACCCATTTTGGTGGCATTTTCACGAGCACGTTGGATCATCTCTGGACTGAAGTCCACGCCCATCACTTTGCCTTCTGGTCCGGTTTCGTGCCTAGCGATAAAGCAGTCGTTCCCAGCACCAGAACCTAAATCCAAGACTATATCGCCTTTTTTGATCTGCGCAAACTCAGTCGGCAAACCGCAGCCCAAGCCTAAATCGGCATCCGCATTATAGCCTTCTAAGTGATTATACTGGTCAGACATAATACTGAGAGGGTCATCTCCCCCACTTTCACAGCAACTACCAGTGCGAGCAACCGCTAATTCACTGTACTTTTCTTTGACGATGGTTTTGATTTCTTGTGATGTTTTCATATTCATTGTTTTATTGCAATAATACGATTAATGATGGCAAAAAAAATCAGCAACAGCCTATGGCCTTGCCGATTGTATGCATGAAGGACGAGATGATTTGTTCAATCTCTGTCCATTTTTCTTTATTGATGCAGTAGCAGACGCTAGTGCCTTCGATATTACCAGTGATAAAACCGGCGTTTTTGAGTTCGCGTAGGTGTTGCGAAATCGTCGGTTGAGCCAAACCAATCTCCTCTACTAAATCGCCACAGATACAAGCATTGACTTTGGCGAGGTGCTGCATGATAGCAATCCTTGCCGGATGGCCCATGGTCTTGGCCAAGCGAGCAATCTGATTTTGCTCTGTGGTGAATATTTCGCTTTTGGTGAGACCCATAATATATATATCGTAATATTGCGATAAAGGTTTGAATAATCCAAATCTTTCTTGAAAAAAGAGGAAAAGTGAAAGCGTTCTGCAAAGCAAGAAAACAACTAAAGGTGCTTCCTCTCCCAACGGTTCGAGGCAAGCTAGGCTCAGCAAGACAACGAAATTGTGATGCAAGGCCGTGAAAATCCATTTCTTCACCGCTATTCGCGGAACGCAAAAGCCCAAAAACGCAGAGAGGGTTCTAAGCATCATGTTTAAAAACCTGTCTGCGTTAATGTGGCCTATGGCATAGTGAATGCGTTCTGCGAAGCAAGCCTCTCAACACTAAGCCAACACCTTGGCAACCTCCGTTGCTACCACCTGACCAGAGATCAATGATGGAGGCACACCCGGTCCTGGAACGGTCAATTGGCCCGTATAGTAAAGATTTTTGACTTTTTTGGAACGAATCTTTGGCTTAAAGAAGGCGGTTTGAAATAAGGTATTGGCGAGACCATATGCATTGCCCTTGAAGGAATGATAATCTTTCTCAAAATCCTCCATCGCATAAGAACGTTTCAAGATCACATGCTCACGCACCGATTGCTTAGTAATGCGCTCTAAGCGATCCATAACGATATCGTAGTATTTTTCTCGCTGGGCATCATTATCCTCGAGTCCCGGTGCAAGTGGGATCAGGATAAAGACGTTTTCCATACCCTCTGGCGCTCCTGTCGAATCGGTCTGCGTAGTAGCTGACACATAAAAGAGTGGCTTAGTCGGCCATTTTGGATTGGTGTATATCTCTTCGGCATGCAATTGAAAATCCTCATCAAAGAAGAGATTGTGATGCTTCAAATTGTCCAAACGCTTATTGACACCGAGATAAAACAACAAACTCGAAGGCGACATGGTACGCTTATCCCAATATTTGGGTGTGTAGTTGCGCCAAGGCTTATCGAGTAAGCGTTGATCGGTATGCTGATAGTCGCTATTGGCGATGACCATATCAGCCTCAAATTCGCCTTGAGCAGTGATGACCTTTTGAGCTTTGCCATCTACGACTTCAATCTTTTGCACTTCAGTATTAAGCTCGAAGCGAACGCCTTGTTCTTTGGCCACGGCGACCATGCCCTCGACGATCTTGTGCATGCCTCCTTCAGGGAACCAAGTGCCGAGTGTCAAGTCAGCATGATTCATCATGGAGTAGAGTGCGGGAGTATTTTCGGGTGTTGCGCCAAGAAATAATACCGGAAACTCGATGATCTTGATCAAGCGAGAATTGGTAAAAAATTGCCGCACATGTTTGCTCATCGAACTAAACATCTGGATGCGGAAGCTTTCTCGGATTAGGCGTAGATCGATAAACTCACCAATATTGTGGGAAGGACGAAAAACATAGTCCTTCATACCTACTTCATATTTGTAGGCAGCTTGCTTCAAAAACTCGCGTAATTGTAATCCACTACCCGGCTCTATGCTATCAAAAAGGGCCTCTAGCTCCCCCATATCGGCGGGAACATCGACAAAATCATCGTCGTCAAAGTAAACCCGATAGCTTGGGTTGAGTCGTTTGAGGGTATAATAGTCTGAGACCTTTTTGCCGAAGAGATTAAAGAAGTTTTCAAATACTTCGGGCATCCAATACCAGCTTGGCCCCATATCAAAGGTAAAACCATCCTTCTCCCAGCGTCGGGCACGGCCTCCCGCTTGATCATTTTTTTCGAGGATGGTGACGTCATAGCCTTTTTGGCCGAGGATGGAAGCAGCAGTTAAGCCAGCAAAGCCGGCCCCAATTACGATGACTTTTTTTTTCATGTTAGACAATGATTGTCTTTTGTTCAGACCTACTTCTAACTAGCAAATCGCTGATTGGTTTTGCAAATCTTATTTTTGGAAAAATGCCTATCTTCCAAATTCTACTTTACCGTTCAATTTCCCTTCATGAAGTATTGTAGCCAATGTGGAAGTGAGAAGCTCAAATGGGAGATTCCTACGGACGACAATCGCTCACGTTTTATTTGTGATAATTGCGACACGATCCATTATCAAAATCCCAAAATGGTAGTGGGCACATTGCCCATATTTGAGGATAGGATTTTGCTTTGTAAAAGGGCGATTGAACCCCGTATCGGGTATTGGGGACTACCAGCAGGTTATCTAGAAATGGGGGAAACCCTAGAAGGCGGAGCGTTCCGTGAAACGGTAGAAGAATCGGGCGCAAAAATCGACATCATCCGTCTCCACGCAGTCTATAATATCCCACGCATCAGCCAGATCTACTTTTTTTATCTCGCCCAAATGCAAGATGCCAGTCTTGACATCGGTCCAGAAACCTTGGAAGCAGCTCTATTTAAAGCGGAGGATATTCCTTATGAAGAAATGGCTTTTCCCTCTAGTTCCTTTGCGATAAAAAAATACTTGGCATATAAGGATCAGGATTTTCATGGTGTTCATCAGGGACTTTGGAAATAAGGATAAAAAATCGAACTGAGACCTAGTCATTTTGCATCAATTTCCGGTACTTAAAAATCCAAAAGTCAGCTTGGGGTATTTATGGCATGACTTTTTAGGTATTATACAGTGGGTAGACTCTATTGACCGTTGTATTAAGCATTAATCTCGGGTAGGATATGTTCAAAAGCCTAAAACTTTTCTATTTATTCTCTTTTCTATTGCTCTCCTCTCTGGCCTACGGTCAGACAGGAAATATTGACAGCTTACAACAACTATTGAAGACCGAAATAGATGATGAAACGAGAATTGAAGTTTGGATCAGATTAGGACGAGAATACAGAGGGATCAATCCCAATGAAGCACGGCATTATCTTTCTAGAGCAATCCATTTGGCGAGGGAAAACCAACTGCCAGATTTGGAAATGCGGACTAATAAGATGCTAATCCCAATACTTTATGATTTCAGTCCCGATTCAGCCAAGCGATTGCTCCAAGAAACCCGCTCCTATGCCATAAAAGAAAAAGATACTAGCAGCATAATTACCTTATACAACTATGAGGGAATTCTCGCTTATCGGGAAGAACAAATTGAGCTCGCGCTCAAAAGTTATGACAAAGCGATAGAGCTAGCGGAACGTTCGGATCAGAGTTCACCAGGCCTATATACCAACCTTGGAATCTTGCAAGTTAAAATTGGCATTTACAAAGATGCGATTGCCAATTACTTCAAAGCTTTACAAATATTTCAAGATGAAAAAGACCAGTACGGTCTAGGAGTAGTGTATAACAACATTGGAGTAGCATATTATGATCAGCAAGACTATGACAAAGCCTTGGAGTATTATCAAAAATCTTTTGCTGCCTATCAAGCCACTAATGATAAGATCAACACCCTTGGCGCACAATCAAATATAGCAACCGCTTATCGGGCCTTGGGCCAAAACGAGAGTGTCCTAAAAACCTATTTTGAAGTATTGCGCGTAAGCGAAGAGATTGGAGATCAAAAAAGTATTGTCGCAGTAAAAGCCAATATCGCATACTATTACGCGCTAGAAAAACCTATTAAAAAAGAGTTGCTTGAGGTATTGATCGATGAGTTGAGCCCGTTCGAGACCGTTATGCAGCCTATCGATACGAGATTGTTTCATCTATCAAAGGTTCATCTCTATGAATCCAATCAACAATACCGACTTGCCATCCTTGAGCTAAGAAAACTGCGAGCTATGGGCTTGCCTCATGAACTCGAGTATGCGGCAATCGAAGACGTAAAGTTACTAGCAGAACTCTATGGAAAAGTAGGCAACTATCAAGCTGCATATAATACTTACAAAGAATACAAGGTCATCAGTGATAGTCTGGTAAATCAAGAAAACTTATCAGAGCTTAACTTGAAAGAGGCAGAAGCCTCCTACAACCAAGAAAAGAAAAACCGAGAAGAGTCCTATAGACTTCAACAAGTCTTAGCTGAAAAAAATATCCGTACCCGTAATTTAGTTGCTGGGGGCCTCGTGTTTGCTCTCCTATTGGCGATTGGCTGGGGAATGACGCTTTATAGTGCGAGCCAGCAAAGAAAAAAGTATGCTCAGCAACTCGAAATCGAAGTAGTGCAACGGACCGAAGACATTCAACGTGCTAACCTTCGTCTCAAACAACTAAACTATGAGCTCCAAACTTTTAGTTTTATCGCCTCCCATGACATCAAGGAGCCTATTCGCGGGATCGGAGCCCATGCGGGATTAATCTTCAAACAATTACCCACAGAATTAAAACCCAAGCTAGAGGATTCATTTCAAATCATCAAAAATAGTACGGAGAGCCTCTACAATCTCGTAGAAGATTTTACTCAGTATACTTCGATGTCTCAAAAGGAGCAGATCAAAATCGAAGAAGTTGATGTCAACCAACTCGTAGCCACCATCATAGAGACCTTTAGCGAGGGACTCAATCAGTATCGAGGAAAAGTACAAGTCTCCAATCTCTCCAAGATCAAAAGTAGTAATTCGCTATTATTTACCTCTCTCAAAAACTTGATCGAAAACGGCCTCAAATTCAATCAATCAAGCTCTCCCTCCGTCAAAATCTCCTATTATAAGACAGAAACTCATCACGAGATTCAAGTAAAAGACAATGGCATTGGTATCGATTTTCAATACCAAGACGAGATTTTTGGGATGTTCAAACGCCTCAATCCGCCAGACAGCTATCCTGGTTCAGGCATTGGTTTGGCCATTGTTAGGCTGAGCGTACAAAAACTAGAAGGGGACGTTCTCATAGAGAGTCAAGAGGGTGAAGGCAGTACCTTTACCATTTCTCTGCCGATTATCGCTTAGGAGATTGAGCCGTTTGGGGACTGCGGCCTTGCCGAACGCCTCGTCTATTTTACCGCTTTCGCTTTGCCAGCATGAGGTAAGCGTTCTCCGCAGTGAGGACAATAAGCAAAATCATACTGTTTTTTTTCATTTTGCAATCCTGCTTTTGCGGCTTTTTTCTGTTCCTTATCATCGTCCAATTTCTCAACAAAAGCAGCACTGATGATACCCGTCGGAAGTGCCACGAGACCAATACCCAATAAGGCGATCACCCCACTGACCAACTGTCCCCAGCCCGTAACGGGAAAAACATCTCCATAGCCCACCGTCGTAAGCGTAGCAATCGCCCACCAAAATGTCGCGATGATATGGGGAAAAGCCTCCGGCTGAACGTCTCCCTCCAAATAGTACATCAAAGTGGAAGCGAGCAGCAAAAGTACAAAGGTGATAAAAAGACTAATCCCTAATTCGCCCCGTTTTTCCACAAAAATATCCCCGACGAGACGGAGAGATTTGGTGTAGCGAGACAGTTTGAAAATTCGTAACAGCCGCATCACTCGTAAGACGCGTACAAAACGTAAATCAAACTTGAAGAAAAACGGCAGATAGAATGGTAAAATAGCGAGTAAATCTACTAGTCCCACAAAGGAAAAGACAAAATTTAGCCGCGCTCGCCAAGGAGAAACACCGGGATATTTGAGGTCTGCCGTCCAAAGCCTGAGCAGATATTCAATTGAAAAAACGATTGTAGTGCAAATCTCCGTAAAGGTAAAAGCTGCCTTATAATTAGTCCTTAGCTCTACAAAGGACTCAAGGACAATCTCGATGATACTGACACAGATCAAAAAAACAATCAGACGATCAAACGCTTGACTAAATCGGTTTTGATGCTGATCGTTTTCAACGACCAGAAAAACTTTCTCTTTAAGGGACATCTAATTGGATAAAAAAAGAATGGTTGAATGCCCGAATATGCAAATTTCTTTCGATCTGCCAGCTATTCAAGCATCCAACCATCCAATAATCAAAAATTATGCTAGTCCTTGTCCAGCATATCAGCAATTCTAGCTCGCATGTCTTCAAGATGCACCCGAGTCATATTATCTCTTACTCTAGTCAGAGAACGCGCAATTTGACGGTCGAGAGATTTGAGTTCGGCTCTCACCACTGGGCGAATATCTGACTGGCTCACATCAACATTGGTACGTTTTACAAACTGACGAAACTGAGGAGGAATAGGCGTCTGCTCATTAGTCATGAGGTATTCCATACGCTCTAGGTAGGCACGCTGCAAATTACGACGATAAGTATCCGTCGCTTTGCCAGTAGCCAACTCACTGAAGAGTCCATTACGGAGGTCCTGCATCATTTCCATCATACCATAAGCTGCTTCACCATTGAGCGTCTCGTTTTCGATCATGCGCGCTAGGCGGCCCATGTCAAGTAGATTGTTGAGGGTACGAACCTGATATTCACGCATCCGATTGACGACACCCGCATTCTCTACACGTTGCAAGATTTCTTGCTCGATCAACCAAGTAGGAGTGGTAAAAAGTTGCTCCTGCAAAAAGTTCATGGCCTCTTCCTGACGATCACGTGCTACGTATTCATAGACAGTTCCGTTTTGCTCGTAGGTTTTGTAATATTCATAAACCCCGCCGATGTTATTGGAAACATGTCCCATATAACGATTATACTGACCGAGCACTTGACCATAGAGTTCGTTTAGATCCCTAAAGTCCTTCCCGTCCTCAGCCGTCCACTGGATGAGATTAGGCACAATCCGCTTGAGGTTAGCGATCCCATAAAGAGAGGCTTTGACGGCATCATCACCCAAATCCTCAGTCTGCGAACTAGGGTCTATCACTCCCCCACTCTGCTGACGACCAAAGCGATAAATAGGATCATTGGAATGATCTAGCACCCATTGGTTCAAGACTTCACGTTCGTCTTCACTCGTCTCTGCATCAGGGAAGTAGGTATAGCCCCATTTAACCGCCCATTTGTCATAAGGACCAACATCTGGCATCATCGCGACACCTTCGTCTTCTGGCTGCGCCACGTAGTTAAAGCGTGCATAGTCCATGATGGAAGGAGCCGTATTGTATTGAGCGGTGAAGTTCGCGGAACGCAAACTATCAACAGGATAGGCGACACTAGAGCCCATATTGTGAGGTAGCCCCAGTGTATGACCGACTTCGTGAGCAGAAACAAAACGGATCAAACGACCCATAATTTCATCTTTAAACTCAACTCCTTGCGCCTCTTCGTTGATCGCAGAAGTTTGGATAAAGTACCAGTTACGCAGCAGATTCATGACATTGTGATACCAAAGGATATCACTTTCCAAAATCTGTCCCGTGCGAGGATCATGCACATGAGGTCCTTGGGCATTTTGGATCGGATTGGTCACATAGCGGATGACGGAATGGCGCACATCTTCAGGACTCCATTCGGGATCTTCTTCGAGTGTTGGAGCGTCTTTGGCGATGATTGCGTTTTTAAAGCCTGCCGCTTCAAAAGCTTTATTCCAATCTTCTACTCCTTGCTTGAGGTAGGGACGCCATTTCATGGGAGTGCCTGCACCGATATAGTAGATGATCGGCTCTATGGGTTCAACCAATTCACCGCGTTGATAGGCCTCAATATCTGAAGGCACCAATTTCCACTTGGTGATAAATCGCCTTTGAGTCGCTTTTTGCTGATCTTCGCCATAGTTGTATTGCGAAACGGAGAAAAAACCGACGCGTTGATCGAAGGTCCTCGGCAACATCGGTTCCTTTGGCAAGAGAATGAATGACTGGTTCATCTCTAAAGAAATCGTTCCGGTAAGACCGTTGGAAGGTGCTTTACCCGCATTGTAGGTAAGCACATGGCGCACCTCGGTATTTTCAGGAAAACTACGCATCCAAGACACAAAACTTCGCTTGGCATCGAGGGCACGTACCTCAAAATTTTTGCGTTGCCCAGCGGACAAGGCTCCAATCATGGCAACATCACTCTCAAACAGATTGCCCACTTCGATGATTATGCCTGTGGTATCTTTGTTATAGGCTTCAATCTTGAACGTCATAATGATCGGTTCAAAATTATTTTGCACGACCGATTCGTAGATAGGTTCATCTTCACTCGCGACATTGTTATAGGAGACCGAGCGTAGGAGGATCATATTTTCCTTACGCTGCCAGCGGATGACTTGCTGGGGCCGAGACTTCATGCCGGCTCCGCCGAACGATAGACCTTGGACAGTAGCTGCAATACGACTCACTACCAATATCTCTTGATCAAGTAGGTCATCTGCTAATTCGAAGTAATATTTTGAGCCAACCTTATGTACTGTAAAAAGACCGGTATCAGAAACTGCCTTCGCAGTAACGATATGATCATAAGGCATGATAGAATCAGGATTGGCCTTGCCTCCCATTGGGCCTTTGGGCTTGTCAGGAGTAGCCGTTTCGGCTGTTTCGGCTGTTTTGTTTTTCTTTTTACGTTGAGCTGTTGCTGGTAACGTAAAGGCAAACAATAAGAGGGCAAGCATCCCATATCGGACGCTTTGGGTAAGGTTTTGCATTTTGAGCTCTTGTAGTTAGGATGGTAAAATTTTCAATCGATAGTAAACGCGCAAAATAAGCGATTACAGATTGCGATTCTACACACAACTACAAAAATGGCTCGACAGAGAGGGGAATATTGCTAAAACTTACGTTCTAAGCGGGAGAAATAAGCGATACCGTCTTTTTCATAATAAATAAAGACAAACATCAGACTCATCGAAGGATCAGTAAAGGCAGCCGCTTGTGCTTGATAACCACTGAAGCTTTTCATCGCTTGATCAGCAAGCCGTGAGTTAGGCATGAAGTAGGATTTGTTGTGCCAATCTTTTACGGTCTCTTCAAAATACTCTCTCATCGCAATAAAATGCGTTTCATTGAGTCCTTGATGCACAGTCTTGATACTGCTTACTTCTTCTTGCTCTACCGTAAAGGTCAAATCAACCTGATAGCCTTTTAGGACCTGCCTAAAGACATAATTAGTTCCCAGTTTTTTGACTAAGCTAAATTGTGCAGCCCCAACTTCTCTAGTTTTGGCTTGCGCCATAAGGAGTAATTGAGACTCGGGGGTACCAAGTTTCACATCCAACAATTGAGCGGAAAGGGAGAAACACAGACCAGCAAGGAGCCAAATCGTGAATATTAAGCGATTCATTTTGGGAATAGAAAGTACTAAACGACTGTTCAAAGTTATGGAATTTTCAATAAAATATCCAGCCCATGAAATTTTAAATCAGATTTTGCTCAAAATATCAAAGCTCTAATGCTGCTATCTTAGTTTCCAAAAATGGATTTTCAGGATCATAATTCGCAAAATCCGCTTTACGATCAACTAGTAAACAGCTAAAAAAAATGCTATTTTGACATACAAATTCTTTTTTGTCTATGCGTTTTTTCTCGCTAAAATCATGGCGTCTGTGGGGTCTAGCCCTCGTTTTGCTCTTGTTCACTGTTGGATTCAAAGTGGGAGGCGACTTATTTGAAGTCTCTCGTAACATGGAAATCTTTGCAGAACTCTACACCGAGCTGAATAAAAGCTATGTAGATGAAACCGATCCGACTCGCTTAATGCGAACGGCCATCGATAGCATGTTATATTCTCTCGATCCTTACACCAATTATTATAGTGAGAGTCAAATCGACGAATCTAAATTGATTCGTACGGGACAGTATAGTGGTATTGGCGCCGAACTTGGTTTGCGCAAAGGTCAACTACTACTCTTACAACTATTTGAAGAAGGCCCAGCGGACAAAGCAGGCTTGCAAGTAGGAGATGAAATCCTCCAAATAGATAATATTGATGTAGATGGTGGCAAAAGGAGTCTCGATGAAATTGACAATTTACTTTCTGGTGAAAGAGGCTCACAGGTCAATGTCCTCTTACAACGCAATGGAGAGACGCAAGAATTAAGCGTTACGCGAGGCGGGCAAAATGAAACTCAGCAAGAAAATGTCCCCTACTATGGTATGGCCAATGACTCTATCGGCTATATCCTCGTTACGGGCTTTACGGCGAATGCAGGACAAGAAGTGGCCAATGCCTTCAGTGATCTGAAGACTAAGAATCCTCGCATGAATCGCATGATTCTTGATTTCCGAGG
>JBGCFA010000379.1:0-5978 GCA_045106675.1 Bacteroidia bacterium | reverse complement strand
ATTACGATACCAGCAAATGGCACAGCTGATTATTTTGCGTGGTTTGATGTAGCTACTGGAGGTGCTCCACTCGCTTATGGCCCCAATTATACTCCGTCCACCCTATCTGCGACTACTACCCTTTATGTCGAAGGAAGAAATGAAACAAGCTTACCAACTTTGCCAATAAGTGCTGGTTTCGATAGTATTGACAATAGTAACATAAGTAACTACTATACCGTCAATAATGACCGAGGTCTGCTTTTTGAAACAACTACTGCATTTTTACTTGATTCGGTAAGTATTTTCACCCAGGGCTCATTTAGTGGTCAAGTGGAGCTTTACGAAAATAGCACGCTTCTACTATCAAAAACAATCAACCTTAATCAGGCTGGGCCAAACGCAGTGTTTTTGGGCTTCGAAGTCCCGATCAGTAATGCCTTGGAACTAAGACTCGCCAATCCTAGTGGGGCTAAGATTTATATCGATCTTCCAATTATTTTCCCGTTAAATTATGGGCCAATCAGTATTACGGCAGGCACCCCTTTGGCAACCCATTATAATTACTTTTACGATTGGAAGATCAAGCCACTTTTCTGTGCTTCAGCTCGGACTCCTGTCACCATCACTGTCCTCCAAACTCCTGCGCTCAACTTAGGAGAGGATACGAGTTTCTGTCAGGGCAGCATTACTTTGGATGCAACTTTTCCAGGCGCGAGCTACTCATGGAATACAACAGCCACCACTCCTACGCTCACTGTAACTACCACTGGCCTATACAGTGTAAGCAGTACCATAGGAAGTTGTAGCTCGACTGACTCGATCAATGTAGAAGTCTTAGGTACACCAGGAGCATCTGTATTGGCAGATACTACAGTCTGTGGCCCTCAAACAATTATGCTCTCCCCAACTCACAATGGATCTACCATAGGATGGTATGACAGCGCCAGTGGCGGCAATTTGTTATTTGTGGGGGAAGATTACCCTTATTCCGCATTAGGCAGTACTACTTTATACATGGAATCTTGGATAGTCGCTCAGCAGGCTATTATACCAACTCAGGCCGGGTTCCAAAACCCTGGTAGTAGCAGCTCTGGCTCACAATTCGTTGTCAATAATGATAGAGGGATTAATTTCAGTAGTCAGAGAGATTTTTTGTTAGAATCCGTAAGTTTGGCTGGAAGCATAGGGTTGAGTGGTACTATTGCCCTTTACGATGGGCCAAGCTTACTGGCCAGCAAAGCAGTTACTTTAACTCAAGCCGGAGGAGAAGATATTTTCCTTGGTTTTGATATACCGGCTTCGAATCAATTAAGTTTGATTTTAGAAAACCCTCAAAATGGAACCTTATTTATAGACTTGCCGATTACCAACTACCCCTTTAATTATGGGGGCTTAAGTATAGTGGAAGGTACTCCAATCGCCAATCATTACAATTACTTTTATGATTGGAAAATTGTGCCTTTTTTCTGTCCTTCCACTAGAACTCCAATTGGCATCAATGTCTTGCCAAGCCCAATAGTCGAGTTACTCGAAGATACTTTAGTATGTGGCTCATCACTAGTACTAGATGTTAGTAATCCAAATGCAACTTACCTTTGGAGTACTACTGAAACGACCAGTAATATTACAGTCACCACTAGCGCTAATTATAGTGTGGTAGTATCCATTGGTCAATGCGAAGTCCTAGACAACATAAGTGTTGAGATATTACCTCCTCCAGTTTCTCCTCCAATCGTAACAGACACCACTATATGTGGCGAAGCAGAGATTACGCTATCGGCCAGTTCTACTAGTAATGGAGAAATCTACTGGTATGATGATAGTGTCTCCAGACAAGTCTTAGGCATAGGCAATTCGTTTACGGCTTTTGTTGAGGATACTACTATTTTTTATCCTCGGGTAGAACAAGTGAGGCAGATCACTCAACTTCCCACTAATGCTGGTTTCAATTCTCCATTCTCCTCTACTGGCGGGTATTTTTCTATTATCAATAATAGAGGAATTGATTTTGAATCAACAGAAGATTTTACCCTCGAGTCTGTTGATATATATATTGAATTTCCTCCATTAAGCGGTAATGTCATCTTATATGAGAATGGCGTTCCCGTAGGGTCTAAGGAAATAACCTTAACAGACTGGGGCAAAAACACTGTCTTTCTAGGATATAAAGTAGATAAAGGCCAATCTATGCGGCTGAATCTAGAAGATACAGAGGGAGCAGAATTACGTATAAACTTTCCCGTAGTTTATCCACTGCAGTATGGGGCCATCACTATGACCGGCGGATTCCCTGTTTTAGATCACTATAATTATTTCTTCAATTGGAAGATCAAGCCAGAAACTTGTGCTTCGGAACCTAGCCAGTTACAAGTTGACGTAAAATATATTCTTGAGCTTCCCAATTACATATATTCTTGTGAGGACACAACCCTCGAGACCGGATTAGTGGGAACTCATCTTTGGAGTACAGGCTCAAGCAATACTAGTATCACTGTCGATAGCTCTGGCATCTATACGGTATCCATTGATGATGGCCTGGGCTGTATCGTAAACGGCAGTACCGAAGTTGAAATTCCAAATAGCTCTGGCCTTCAAGACGATGGGATTTTATGTGGCACTGAATTGATAACCAATTATGACTCTACTGCAATATTCAGTTGGAGTACTGGAGATACTGTTCCAGTGATTTCTATCACTAATCCGGGTACATATTCAGTATTGATTCAAGAACCAAGAGGTTGTGTTTTATATGACACTATCACTGTTACTGGTTTTGACACTTTTCCAATGGTCGATTTAGGGGACGATATCATAGCCTGTGACAGTGCCTTATTAGATGCGGGAAACCCCGGCTTGAGTTTTTGGTGGAACTCTGGACAGACTACTCAAACTATTGTGCCAAAAGCAAGTGGTAATTATATCGTCAATGTTACTAATACCAACAACTGTTTGACTAGCGATACCATTGGGGTGTTGATCAATCCGTCTCCTCAAGCTTCCTTCAATAGCAACATCTTTAATCAGTCGGTATCTTTTATTAACTCTTCTACCTTTGGCACCTATCTCTGGAACTTTGGGGATAACAATAGTAGTCAACAAATCAGCCCTACTCATACATATCTCAGTGGCGGGGTGTATACTGTGATGCTCATTGCAACTAACGAATGTGGAAACGACACCTTCACTCAAGAAGTAGTAATCTTCAACACTTCGCTTGAACGAGATCTTTTGCTCCAAAATCTCAAGATTTATCCTAACCCGACTCAATCATTATTGCATATTGATTGGGAGGGATTGCCTGGCGGAGACAAATTGGAGTTTGCATTCTACAACACTATGGGACAATTACTTTGGACTGACGAAATGAATGGCCAATCCATGCAATGGGAAAGATCAATCAACAATTATCCCGCAGGCATATATAAATTGCAAGTCAGACAAGGAGATACCCAGATTACAGTAAACATTGTAAAAGAATAACGGACTTCTAATGCCTCATACCCTTCAAACTGCTTTTTGTACGATTGTCACCCAAAGTCATTTAGATTATGCTTTGGCCCTTTATTTATCTTATCGTCAATTTTCGCCCGAAGTCCCTTTCTATATCTTAGTATCAGATATAAAAGAAGAGCAAAAAATTGAGTGGGATAAATTCCCTGACATTAATGTATTAGGCTTAGAGGCTCTAAATGACATCGAAAATGCAAAATTAGTAAAGGATAAATATCAATCAGAACCAGACCTTATACGCTGGTCATTAAAACCTGCTTTGATGCTGCACCTTTTGCAAGATAGAGGGATCAAGGAGGTATTATTTTTAGATTGTGATTTGTGTTTTTTTCAAGATTTCACTTTCATAAGAGAGCAACTTTCGCAATCTGCTACTCTCCTTTCACCACATTGGCGTTCTGACGATCCGTTCAGTTTTCCCAATAACTTTAGACTTAACTTCACCGATGGGATGTATAATGGCGGCTTTGTAGGAGCGACCCAAGAGGGGATTTTTGCACTAGATTGGTGGCTTTCGGCTTGTTTGTATCGTTGTGAACGAACGCGTGAAGAAGGCTATTATGATGATCAAAAGTATCTCGATCTGCTACCGGCTCAATTTCCCGGCACTCAGATCCTCCATCATAGAGGATGCAACGTAGCCAATTGGAATTTGAACCAAAATATACGCACCCAAAATGGGAAGGGAGAGGTATTGATTTTGGATAAATGGCCGATCATATTTATCCACTTTTCAGGTTCGACTGTCAAAGGAATTCTCAAAGATAAAGACCCTCTCCTAAGCCCTTATCTAGATCGCTGGAAAATCTTACTTGATGAGGCGGCGGATTTTCTGGAAAAAGCAAGACGGAAGTTTGAATTACCAAATCCGGGAGCCACTCCCCTCCCTAAGCGCATCCTGAATAAACTAGGATTGAAGGCAAAAAAGTAAATGAAGATAGCAGTCTTTACGCATGGCTTTGGGATTCCCACTGAGACCTTTATCTACAACGAGGTAAAGGAGATTAGCCAAATGGTTGATACTCATGTCCTTACTCGAAAACGTGCAAACAGTGAACGTTTCCCGTTCGACAAGGTCGAACAGATCCCATTTAGCCAAAGTAGGATTAGAGCCAAAATCCAATGGGAACTCAAAAAGAGAGATTGGCAATATAATTTTAAGTGCGCTCCCTTTGCTGGCGTTCTGCGAAGCAAGATCCAGAACATCAAACCAGCATTAATGCATGCTCATTTTGGACCAGAAGCAATCCGTTATTGGGACAATATGGAAGTGCCAAAAACGACCCCTTTTGTCATCAGTTTTCATGGCTATGATGCGTCAAGAATGCTGCGATCAAAAGCTTATGTTAAACGTATTCAACAACTTTGTGCTGAACCAAATGTGAGCATCATTTGCGTTTCTCATTTTATGAAGAGGCAGTTAGCTAAGGCAGGAATCAGCTCTCCGAGAACGCATATCCTATATTATGGGACTGATTGTAGCTTTTTTGCGCCTGAGTCGGGTGATGGCCTTGCCGAACGCTATACATTCTTACAGGTATCCAGTTTTCGTGAGAAGAAGGGGCACGTTTATACCCTTGAAGCATATGCACGTTTCAAAGAGGCAAACCCAAACTTTGAGAGTCAGTTGATTCTTGGGGGAGATGGCCCACTACTTGAAGAGATAAAGGCAAAAGCAGCTAGTTTACACATTGAGGAGGAAGTGCATTTTCCCGGTTTACTTAGTCCTACGGAAGCGAAAGCTCTGATGCAAAAAGCAGATTGTTTTGTCCATCACAGCATTACGGGGAGCAATGGTGATCAAGAAGGGATTCCTAATGCGATCATGGAAGCCATGGCAATGGAACTCCCCGTCCTTTCAGCCTTACATTCAGGCATACCTGAATTGGTTGAATCGGGAGAAAATGGTTTTCTGATCGCCGAAAAAAATGTCCTAGATTATGCCGAAAAAATGACAGAAATCATCAAATGGCCTAAATTATCCAAGAATCGAGAAAAAGTGCTCAAGGCATTTGAGCGAAAACAACATGCCCAATCTCTACTTCAAATTTATCAGCAAAGTATCAACTCCCTTTGATGAGTCAATCCTCTACATTTCACCACTCTGTCTCCATTCTAATCCCCAATTATAATGGTGGTCCCTATTTGACGAGGACCTTACAGAGTTGTTTGGAGCAACAAATATATGTGAAGGAGATTATTGTAGTGGATGATCATTCGACTGACGATAGCTGGAAAATACTCAATGAATGGCAAAATCGATTTCCAGAGACGATCAAAATCTTTCGCAATATCGGCAAAGGAGGAAACGTCGGCAGGAATTATGCCTTTTCGCAATCTAGTGGGACATTTGTCCAATGGCTTGACTCTGATGATCAAATACTCCCCAATAAATTTGCGAAACAACTCAACGTATTTGCCACTCAGTCAGAGGTGGATATTGTTTACTCAGACTGGCAAATGGATTTTTGGGACGGAGATCAATT
>JBGCFA010000378.1:0-28440 GCA_045106675.1 Bacteroidia bacterium | reverse complement strand
AAAAGCCTTTTGGGATAGTGCTAGCTCAGTAAACAGTACTTTTGCCACCTATTTTTTGCAATCTCCAAAGGAGCATTATATCCTCAATTTGCATGCACCGGATCGACGGTTTTTTGATACTGATTCCGGCATATTGAAAGTCTCTAAATATGAATTGGGAGGTTGGGACAACCCGATTGAAGTGTTCAACTTTTGGGTAGATGCAGAGTTATTTTCGGGTGAAGGCGTTCTGCTCAGCAGGCATAAAGGTAGACTCAAACAGCATGGAGCAGGCTCTAGTTTTGGCACGATGAAGTCCATGCGCTTACACTTATCTGAATCGCAGGCCATCATAGAGCCAATCTATCGTCAAAAACCTGAACTCAAATCTCATCGAGTCATCATCCTGCGGCAAGGAGGCAATTCTTCGGATTGGGTTGGCTTGGCGATGCAAGATGTGCTGACTTCAGAGTATCTATCGAGAAAAGACTGGGACTTAGATTACCAGGCTTATCAGCCGGTCAATGTCTATATCAATGGGCAATTTCATGCTTTGATGTTTTTTAGGGAACGGCATGATGAGTACTATTTTGCTAATAACCATCAAGCAGATCCAGATCAAGTCTCTGTGGTTCGCAAATTTGGTAATAGTGGAGAAATTGACACTGGAGGGCCGCAAAGGTTTTATAACATAGAGTCATTATTCAGTTCGAGTAATTTTCGAGACACCGCCAGTGTAAATGAATTTGCTAAACGGGTCGATTTTGACAACTACTTTAAATATCTATACCTCAATGATTATATCAGCAATAATGATTGGCCGTTTAATAACTTTAAGATCGCTCATCCGGGAGGCTCTACTGATAAATGGCGTTTTTGTGTTTATGATACTGATTTTGCATATCAAAACTTAGGAGCCTCGGGAATTGTGATGTTGATGGGGAGTCTAGAAAGCGGTTTTTGGCTGCCTAAATTGATGCAAAACGATTCAATGCGAGAATACTTCATCAATTATTACTTAGATCTCCTTAATACTGAATTTGACGCCACTGAGTTTGAGGAAAGTCTAGATTTTTTGGTGCAATATTTGGGGCAAGATGTCCAAGATCACCTTTTGCATTGGCGCCCTATTATTCAAGCAAATAATGGAGGTGCTCATAGTTGGGAGGAATATATTGAGTCTCTACGCAGCCCCCTTGCCCAGAGAAATCAAGCAGCACGATCGAGTATATCGGCTGCTTTCAAATTGGGTCGGCAGATACCACTTCAGCTAGAGATTAGTCCTTCGAGTGCCGGACATATCCAACTCAATACTTTGGACTTGCAAGATTTTCCTTGGACAGGCATTTATTTAGAAAAAAATCCAGTCTATGTTACCGCAATCGCAAGACCGGGTTATCGGTTTGTAGGTTGGACAGACCCATTGCTGCCGGACTCCAATCACTTGCGATATGAGTTGGATGCTAGTTGCACCTTGACGGCGATTTTTGAGGTAGATAGTAGCTATCAGCCCAAGCTCGTGATCAATGAGATCATGTACGCAGATATCCCGAGTCGAAAAGGGGGCGACTGGGTCGAACTATATAATGCCAGCGATGCTCCAATCGATTTGGATCAATGGGCTTTAGGAGATCAAACTAGCAATAATCGTTTTGCATTCCCTCCGGGAACGACTATCTCCCCCGATCAATATCTGGTCATCTGTCGAGATCCTTCGGCTTTTCTCGGCGCCTTCCCAGGCACTAGCATAGTCCCGAGATCCCTTGGTTTTGGCTTAGGTAGAAGTGATGCCGTCCGAATCTGGAATCAAGATGGCCAATTAGTAGATATTGTAACTTATAGCAATGAAGCTCCTTGGCCGCAAATTGCTGATGCTCAAGGTGGCAGTTTGGCCCTGCGTGATCCTCAACTCAAAATCAACTATCCAGAAAACTGGATTAGCCGAACTGACTACTCCCCCACTCCAGGTAGTCAGAATGATATCATTACAGCCCTGCTTACTCAAAATCGTCTGAGTTGTATTCGTTTTAATGCAGAATTGTTTCCCAATCCGATGCAATCAGATTTCACGCTCTACTTTGAGAATAGTCTCACAGAGAGCATTGATCTCCAGTTTTTGGACCTACTAGGTAGAGAAGTTCACACACAAAGGATCCCATTAAGGCTAGGTGCCAACTTAGTCAAGGTGCCAGTAGATTTTTTGGCACAGGGACATTATATCCTCAAGATGGAACAGGATGGTATGACGGAGACGGTCCGTATTGTTAAGAATTGATTTTTTTCTGCTTTGCGACTTTCGCAGAGGTAAGCTTCTTTTGGTAGCGACCTTGCACTACATCTACTATGATGAGGACAACCAAGACAAAGTAGAAAGTAGCCTTGCTCATATGCTCGACTTTGGTGCCAAATAATTCCATATGAGCCAATTCGCCACCTTCCGAGACAAGCATTACTCCTACTAAAAAGAGGATAAACAGACCCAATACCTCGTACATGCGGTTTTTCTGGAGGAAGTCAGAGATTTTATCTGCCAAAAATATCATCAATAGCCCACCAATAACAATCGCAGTGGCCATCACCCAAAATACATCAGTCAAGGCAATCGCGCTAAGGATAGAATCAAACGAAAAGACCAAGTTCATCAAGACTATCATCCCAATGACGCTACCAACAGAACGCGGTTTGGTTTCGACCGTTTCATCATGCTCTTCTAAAGCGATCATATGCCAGATCTCTTTAATTGCAGTATAGAGGATAAAGCCGCCTCCCACGAGGACGATGATACTGTGCCAATTAAAGTCAGCAGATACATATTCGCCCATTTCAATCTTAAAGATCGAATCTTGAAATAAGTCAATCAGGTTGACGAGTATAAACAGGAGGGCAATACGTAGAATGACCGCAAGTCCAATCCCTACCTGACGTACCATTGAGCGTTTGTCCGCCGGAGCACTTTTGGACTCTAATGAGATATACAAAAGGTTATCGAAGCCCAAAACAGCTTGCAGTAAAACCAGCATGCCTAGGGTGATAAAATTGTCAACTGTCAATGATTCCATGAGTAAAAAATATATTGCGGTAAATAAAGATTCTTTTTGAGCGGACGCAAGTAAAATACTAGAGTCTTAGTGCATATTTAATATCAAATAGCGCTTTCGAAACACTTTTATTTATCAATGAGAGAGTGCGAGCACAGTGTCAGGGTTTCCTAATCAAGGTTTTTGGGTTTAGAAAGAGCCTTTACAAGGAATAGATTATTTGGCGAAAATAGTTTTCAACGCCTGTAGGCGGAGGCTGAAACTGAATCCCAATTTCTTTTAGAGGCTAAACGTATTTAATGCTGCAGCTATTCGAAAGCGAATAAAAGAAGCGGGATCTAAAACTGTTGTTCTAGATCCCGCTCATTTTTAAAATAGGTTTTTTCGTTCCGCAAAGCGGGTGAAAACCAAATTATCTCCTCCGGCCACCACCACTATTACGATGACGTGAGCGATCATTATGTCCTCCTCTATGAGAACGATTATTTCTAGGCGAGGCATTTTTTGCTTCTAATGCCGAAGCTGCTGCTTCCTCTGGAGTTTCAAGATAGGGATGCTCCTCAATGACTGGGATTTGCTGGTCAATCAGTCTTTGGATGCTCTTTAGATAAGGTTTTTCGTCTGCTTGGCAGAACGATAAAGCGACTCCACTAGCTGCTGCCCTACCTGTACGACCAATACGGTGAACATATGTTTCGGGCACATTAGGGAGATCGTAATTAATCACCAATGGCAAGTCAGAAACATCAATACCGCGAGCTGCGATATCGGTGGCGACTAACACTTGAGTTTTACCCGTTTTAAAGTTCTTAAGAGCTCTTTGACGGGCATTTTGAGATTTGTTACCATGTATGGCCTCAGCTGGCACGTCTCTGTCTCTCAATGATTTGACAATACGATCAGCTCCATATTTCGTGCGAGAAAACACTAAAGTCGAATCCCCATAATGCTCGCCATCGAGCAAATGAAGGAGGAGCTTAACTTTTCGCTTTTTAGGAACAAAAAAGACTGCTTGTTCTACTCTTTCGGCAGTAGCTTGCTCTGGCTTGATGGTGATTTTTTCAGGATTGCCGAGGATCTTTTGCGATAGCTTGACAATTTCTGGTGGCATAGTAGCCGAGAAAAACAGAGATTGGCGATCATCAGGCAACTTGGCTACGATCTTGCGGATATCATGGATAAAACCCATGTCCAGCATATGATCGGCCTCATCAAGAACAGAGAACTCAACGTTAGAAAGCTTAATAAAGCCTTGGTTGATAAGGTCAAGCAATCGTCCGGGGGTAGCCACTAAGACATCAATTCCACGCTTAATAGCACGAACTTGCTCGCCTTGTTTGACTCCGCCAAAAATAACGGTACTACGCAGACCTGTGTACTTGCCATATTTACGGAAGCTCTCGCCAATCTGAATAGCTAGTTCCCGAGTAGGGGTAACTACTAGGGCTTTTATCTTACGATTACGATCGTTCCGGGACGGATCCTCATAAAGTTGCTGAATAATCGGAATCGCAAATGCGGCCGTTTTACCAGTTCCTGTTTGGGCACAGCCCAATAGGTCTCTTCCATCGAGTAAAACCGGAATAGCTTGAGCTTGTATAGGTGTAGGATGGGTGTATCCCTCTTCGGTGAGAGATTTTAGAATGGGTTCAATAACCCCAATTTGTTCAAATGTCATTTACTAATAATAAAAGCGGCACTGAAAAAGAGGTTGTTATAGATGAGGGTGTTTCCAGATTATTATGCACGCTTTGATTTAAAAAGGTTGTGATCGACGCGATGAGCTTATATCTGCTCATTTTGTGCCGCAATATTTTTCCCTCCGTCAAACCTTTATGAAACGATTGCAGCTTTGATCGTCGCAAATATCCGAAAAATATGGATAATCTACTTGGTTGAGATGGATAATAGTGAAAATCGTCTCTTAATCTTCAAAAAAAGTAGTGTCAATGATTTTTTTAGCCCCAAAATAGTAGTCCAACAGTCCATCTGGGCAGATACAAGGGGAATAGTTAGGGAGAAAGTAGAGTTTTTCGTTTTAATCGGTTAAATTGGCTTGGATAGCCAAAAACTGGATAACTAGTCATTGGTTAACCAATCCAAAACCATGTAAAGATTAAAAATCATGCGACGTTTACTATTACTTTCATTTTTAGCGATTGGCGTATCACTGCTTTTTTGTGATACCGCTCAAGCACAGACAACCGTTCAAATCGGTACAGGAAGCTCCTCTTCAAGTACTAGAGGCCCTTTCCAGCGTGCTGATACTAACTCATCAACTGTATTCTCTCGCTGGGTACAGATTTATACCCAAGCCGAACTAGCAGCTGCAGGGGTTACTGTTGGATCATCTATCTCAGAATTACAATGGGAAGTGGCTTCATCAAATGTGATCATCGGAACAGGTGATGCAACTTTAAAGATTTACGTCAAAAATTCTGCTGCCACAATGGCAACCACAGATACTTGGGCAAACTTGACTGCTGGATCAACTTTAGTGTTAGACGCAGCTTACAACACGACTAACAACTTTCCTGGAGCTAATGGCTGGATGCCATTTACTTTTTCAACCCCATTTACTTATACAGGTGGAGCGCTAGAAATCGCTACGGATTGGGATTGTTCACAAGTTTCGACTCCTGCTTTCAATGGCAATGGGGCAATAAAGTTCAGATGGGAGTCAACCGCTCCAAACGATTTAGTAGTGAAAAAGACCGCTAGTTCTAGTGCTCCAAGTTCTCTATCAGATCTTAAGGACGAGCGTGCAAATATTCAAATTGTTTTCAATACTACCTCTTGTGCAGCACCGACAAACTTAGGCGCAACGAATATCACAACCACTTCAGCAGATTTAAGTTGGGTGGACACTAGTGCAGTTGCTTACGATTGGAAAGTCGTTTTAGCAGGCGCAGGTTCAGCTGGTACTGCTGTAGATGGTGGCAACACTACCAATAATTCGGTTACTGCTAGCAATCTCATGGCTCTGACTTCATACGATCTGTTTGTAACATCAGATTGCGGTAATGATACCAGCGATTATGCAGGACCATATACCTTTTTGACAGCGGCTTCGGCTCAGACTACTGTAATGATAGGTATGGGAACTTCTTCTTCTAGTACGAGAGGACCATTTCAGCGCTCAGATACGAATTCTTCTACAGTATTTTCAAGATTCGTCCACATCTATACTCAAAATGAGTTAGCAGCAGCTGGGATAAACGGTGGTGATTTGATTACAGAATTAGCTTGGGAGCTCGCTTCTTCAAATGTCATGATCGGTAATGGCAATGCTACCTTGAAAGTTTATGTCAGAAACTCAGCCGCTACTTCAGCTATTTCTGATACTTGGGTCAATCATATAGCAGGATCTACTTTAGCAGTTGACCATGCTTACAATACAAGCAATAACTTCCCCGGCGCTAATGGCTGGATGCCTTTTAGTTTCACAAGCCCTTTCATGTATACAGGCGATGCACTCGAAATCGCAGTAGATTGGGATTGCTCACAAGTCTCCACCCCTGCCTTCAGTGGTGATGGTTCACTCAAGTGGCGATGGGAATCTACCGCTCCGGATGATTTAGTAGTCAAGAAAACGGCAAGTTCTTCGCCTTCTTCTACGATCACTGATCTAAAAGATGAGCGTGCAAATATTCAATTCACCCTTGCTTCTCCATCTTGCGACCCTCCTCTTAGCCTTAACGTTACTAACATCACCTCCACTACCGCGGATCTAAGTTGGGTTGATTCTACAGCAACAGCATTTAATTGGAAAGTAGTATTGGCAGGAGCTGGTTCAGCTGGCGCTGCTGTCGATGGCGGAACAGCTACCGCTAATTCAGTAACTACTTCGATCTTAAACGCAGCCACTGCCTATGATTTATTTGTAGCAGCAGATTGTGCCGGTACTGATACTAGCGATTATGCTGGACCTTATAACTTTACGACTCTATGTGCAGCGACTCCCGCAACGACTATCACCACTGCGATTACAAATGTTTCATGTTTTGGAGACAGCAATGGCGCCATTGACTTGACCGTAGTTGCAGGAGTACCAGGCTATGACTTTAGCTGGAGCAATGCAGATACTACAGAGGACATTAGCGGCTTATCTGCTGGAACTTACAACATTACCATTATTGATGGAGATGGATGTCCTTATACTGACTCGGTTGTGGTTACAGAGCCTACTCTATTGGTAGTAAGCAGTACGGCAGTTGCCGATTCGGCTAACACTGGTATTGGTTCTATTTCGGTTACTGCCTCTGGCGGAACGATGCCTTATACCTATTCATGGGACGGCACTGCTGGCCCAGCAGATTCTACTGGCCTTAACGGTGGCACTTATTCTATTGCTATTGTAGATGCCAATGGTTGTACTGATACAGTAAGTGTAACGGTTGATGATGTAGTAAGCATTGAGGATATAGATTTCATCACCAATCTTACGATCAGCCCTAACCCAACTAATGGTATGGCTGTGATTGATTTAGTGTTAACTAAAAATGCTGATGTGAGTATCTCTATTTATTCTATCACTGGAGAATTGGTCAAAACGATTGCTCCAGTCAAGACGCAGCAAATCAATCAGCAAATTGATCTTTCGACTTTTGCAGAAGGACTCTACTTTGTTCGATTTAGCATCGACAATCATGTAGCGACGAAGAAATTGCTTTTGTATAAGTAATCGCAATCCTAGAAACAGATCCTTAAAGGATCAAAAGCAAAGAGACTGAAATCATATGATTTCAGTCTCTTTTTTAATTGGGTACCCGAGGCCGGGCTCGAACCGGCACGGACCTTACAGTCCACAAGATTTTAAGTCTTGCGTGTCTACCAATTCCACCACTCGGGCCCATCTTTTGGTAAGACGGGTCAAAGATATATTATTTTATTTCAATTTCCATACCCTTGGCCTTCCAATCTGTAAATCCGCCATCTAATTCGTACACATCTTTGAAGCCTAACGCTAGTAAAGCCTTGGCAGCCCGCTTACTACGTCCTCCAGCAGCACAATAAACTAATACAGGAAAATCTGGATCTAAGCTTGACATTTGAGTCTCAAAGTCCCCTCCATTGATATCAAAGTTCCGAGAACCGGGGATAAAACCTCCTGCAACCTCTCCCGGAGTGCGCACATCGATCAGTTGAGGAGTGGTCAAATTGGCTAGCATATTTGAAAAATCTGCTGTTGTCATAGAGACAAACTGCGTTGCGGCAGGGTTGGGTGGGGCCTGGGCGGGTTCGGCCGCTACCGGAGGAGATGCAGTCTCTGGCGCCTGCGTAGTTTGGGATTGGGTACCGCATGCCAAGATAGCGGCAAAGGCAAATCCGAGTATTGATTTAAAAATGAGTGATTTCATATGAGTTATTTTAAGGCAAATAACGCTAAATGTGGTAGTTAGTCCAATATTTCCTACCTTTGGCAGCTTAAAAAATAGCATTATATCATGGCAAACAAGGATAGCATCCGGCCCGAATCACTGGCCTTTCTGACTAAATATATCAATAACCCCTCGCCTACTGGTTTTGAAAGTGAAGGGCAAAAACTATGGCTAGAATACGTCAAGCCATACATTGATACTTATGAAGTAGATGCCTATGGCTCCGTTTATGGGGTTATCAATCCGGGACAGGATTACAAAGTAGTGATTGAGGCGCATGCCGATGAAATCTCTTGGTTTGTCAACTATATCAATGAAGAAGGCTTCATTTCATTGATACGCAACGGTGGTTCAGATCATCAAATTGCACCTTCAAAGCGTGTCAATATCCATACTGCCAACGGCATCGTCAAAGCAGTGTTCGGCTGGCCGGCAATCCATACCCGTCGCGGTGATAAAGAACAAAGCCCTACTCTAAAGAATATCTTCCTCGATTGCGGTTGCCGTTCCAAGCAAGAAGTCAAAGACCTTGGCATCGAAGTCGGTTGCGTCGTTACCTATGAGGATGAGTTCATGGTACTCAACGATCAATTTTATGTCGGTAGAGCCCTAGACAATCGCGTAGGAGGCTTTATGATCGCAGAGGTAGCACGTATGCTCAAAGAAAAGGAAATTACGCTGCCTTATAGCTTATACGTCGTTAACGCAGTACAAGAAGAAATCGGTTTACGTGGCGCTCAAATGATTGCAGAGCGGATTAAACCTGATGTGGCGATCATTACTGATGTTACCCACGATACTCATACTCCGATGATCGACAAAGTCACCAAAGGAGATGTCAAAGCCGGAGATGGTCCATCATTGACTGTCGGGCCTGCTGTGCAGAACAACTTATTGAAATTGATCCGTAAAGCAGCTGACGACAACGAGATTCCTTATCAAATGGAAGCTGCGTCTCGTTCTACGGGCACCGATACTGATGCTTTTGCCTACTCTAATCAAGGAGTTCCTTCTGCGCTGATATCGCTGCCATTGCGTTATATGCACACCACTGTCGAAATGACCCATCAGGATGATGTAGCGAATGTGATTAAGCTGATCTACGAAAGTTTGCTATTGATCACTGATGGACATGACTTCCGCTATTTGAAATAGGAGTTTTCTAACTGCTTCGCAGAACGATAAAAACAAAGCGTTCCGCAAGGCGGTGAAAATAAACTGATCCTTCTTCCGATAACAATCGAGGCAGGATCACAAAAAAATAAGAGCCCGCTCATATGAGTGGGCTCTTCCTGTTTAAAACAATAAGTTCTTTAAGCGTTAGAACGAGATTTTTCTTTGTGCTTTTTGACTTGTTTTTTCATCTTTTCAGAAGCTAAATCCATCGCCTCTTCAAAAGTAGAGCCAGATTCTTTAGAGACTAGGGTATCTCCAGGGACATTTACCAAGATTTCAACCAGTTTGTCGGAGCCTTTAACCTCCTTTTGTAGCTTGAGAATCACTTTACCTTCAACTATCCGATCATAAAATTGGTCAAACTTATCGCATTTCTTCTGCACATAGTCTTTCAAACGATCAGCTGCGGTGAAGTGGATGGATTGAATGGTAACTTTCATATTACTTAGATTTATGGTTCTGCGCACGAGGGTGCGCCTGATGGAATACTTTTTTGAGCTTCGCAATTGAATTATGGGTATAGACCTGAGTAGCCGCTAAACTACTATGCCCTAACAATTCCTTAATGGCATTGAGATCAGCCCCATTATCCAGCAAATGCGTCGCAAATGTGTGCCGCAATACATGCGGACTTTTTTGTTGTAAAGAACTAACCTTCTCTAAATATTTACGGACAATTCGATAAACCAGTTGCGGATAAATTGCCTGATTATTGGGTCGAATAAACAAACCAGCTTGTAGGTTTAAGCCATCTGCCTCAATAGCAAGCAGATAGCCTTGCAAAGCCGTCGCGACATGATGACCATAAGGCACGATTCTTTCTTTATTTCCTTTGCCGCTTACGCGAACGCTACGGTTGAAGATGTCTAAATCGCCCGCTTTGAGGCTCACGACTTCACTTCTACGTAAGCCACAACCATAGAGCAATTCTAAGATCGCGCGGTCCCGTTTTCCTTCAAACGTATCTGGGAAATTTAATTGGTCGAAAAGATATTCTGTTTCTTTTTCCTTTAGAAAAGCTGGCAGTTTTCGTTCGAAGCGAGGAACCTTGACACGTTTGGCAGGATTTAGCTCAATGAGTTTTTCTCGCTGTAAAAAGCGGAAGTAACGCTTGGCACTAGACAGTTTTCTTGCGACACTTCTTGATTTGAGCCCCTCTCCGAGTAAAGCGCCCATCCATGCCCGTAATTGCTTATGACTGATCAGTTCAAGTTGCTCAGTCGCATAGAGATCTATTTCGTATTCAGAGTCAAGAAAGTCAGAGAGTTGCTTGAGGTCCAAAGTATATGCTTCCAACGTATGGGCAGAGAATTGCTTTTCAATCTTTAGATATTGTTGGAATTTTGCTAGTAGCATATAAACTTTTTCCATTTCCTCAACTATACATAAATTAAAGATTCCCCATTCCAATAACAAATGCGAAAAATCAATTCTCCTACAAACAAAAATTGCCCGTTCTGCAAGGCAGAACAGGCAAAAGGATGTATAGTTTCAAGTATATCTTAGCCTTTGTTGACATTGGCCATGCCAGAGACTTCTTTGTGGACTTCTGGGTTACCTTTATACCTCACATTAGCAGCTCCTGACAATTCGGCATCTAATTCATCGAGCACTTGCACTTGAGCATTAGCAGCGCCGCTCATTTCGATTTTCATTTCCTTTGCGACAAATTCGTAGGCAACTAATTTTGCTGCACCACTCATTTCGATATGTGCAGATTCAGTTTTACCTTCCATATGCATATTAGTCGCTCCGGAGGCTTCTAGATGAAGTGACTCAATATTCCAATCTAAATGTAGCTTGGTTGCACCTGAAGTAAGCAAGTGCATTTCACGCTGTTTGATATTATTGGTAGTGTGAAGATCCACCACTCCAGATACCGATAAATAGTCAAGCTTACCTACGGTAATATAGAGGATCGCTTTACAATCATCCTCATAATCTTCCATCTCGACATGCAGAACCCCATTCTTTACATAGCTGTCGATATTATCTAAGGCATCTTGGCAAGCTTCAATTTTCAAACTACTCGTTTTACCTTGAGTAATCTCAACTTTAAAGATTCCGCCTACAGCTATACCAGAGAAATCATCTACACGACGTTTTTCAATGTTTTGAGCTAATAAAACTGGTGCACATAAGGCCAGCAACGTCAATACGAAGGTAGTACGTAATAAGGTTTTCATTCGCAATATTTTAGGTGGTTTAGTATGCAACAATGACTCGGGCAAAGTCCAAAGGTTGCATTATTGCCTCACAGAAATCAAATGAACCAGTGTCTCAATATCAGCCACATAGGATTTGTCATAGGCAAAACGACTATGTAGACGGGGTGCTAAGACTCTGATTTGACGAGCGGAGGATTGCTCATTGTATTTGGTGATAAATGTTACCACCGTTTCATGGTCTTCATGCTTTTGCCAGCCATCAAATTGATTTTTTAGCCTTTTTAAAGCCACATCATTGTCTGACATATACTCACGTAGCTTTGCAATTGATTGGGCATCATTTTCGATGGCTGCCATTTCATCCAGTATTTGGACGATCCTAGAGGAGAGGTTAAAATATTTCTCTCGGTAGTCCATAGAGCTATCCGCTAGCTTATCTAATTCGGTACGGACATCCGGGCTGAGGGAACCCGATTGAGGCCCTCCGCAAGATATGAAGGATAGACAAATCCCAATAATTATTGCTATTCGCATATGACTTTGTTCTGCTTAAAGATAATACTCCTTTATGTTTTTTTCTCCTCTCAGTCTTTTTTCTAATTTGCGTCTAAATTCAACAACAAATATTTGCCATGATAAATCGTATTCTGCCTTTATTAGCGCTTTTCGCGTTTTTACTACCTCTAAATTTACAAGGTCAGGAAGGAACGCCTACACTTGAACTCAAAACGCACAAAAAGAAAGAATACGTAATTACCATTCATACTCCTGAAGGAGACATGGTATTACTCCTCCACGACAAAACACCTAAGCACAAGGCAAACTTCATCAAACTGGTTCGAGAAGGATTCTATGATGGGCTTTCCTTTCACAGAGTGATGAAAGATTTCATGATTCAAGGAGGCGATCCTAACTCCAAAGAAGGGGCTACTGCGGGAAAAGTTGGAAATGGAGGTCCAGGTTATACTGTAGAAGCTGAATTTGTAGCCGATTATACGCACAAAAAGGGTGCTTTAGCTGCTGCCCGCCAACCCGATATGGCCAATCCGCAAAGACGTTCCAGTGGTAGTCAGTTTTATATTGTCCACAATCCGAAGAATTGTCGTCATCTCAATGGACAGTATACGATCTTTGGACAGGTCATCGAAGGTCTTGATGTAATCGACAAGATCGCAGTCAAAGCTGTAGGAAGAGGCAATCGCCCTACTGAAGACATCAGAATGACTATTGAGGTAGACTTCTTAAAAAAGAAAAAAATCACCAAGCTTTACGGATTCGAATTCGAGGACTAAAACGCCTTAAATACCTCCGGAAGTAGCTCATGGAAGAGCTCCATATGTTCCTGCTTGCGGAAGGTAACTAAACCCATTTTGCGATCACTTTTATCGACTAGGATAAAGGTCGCACCACCATTTAGACCAAACATTTTGTTGGCAGATACCTTGATGGCTTTTACTTCATCAAAAGGGATCTCCATGAATTTAAAGCCCAATACATATCGGCTAATCATCCGTCGATCAAGATCAATGCGAGCAGAGATCGACACTATCGCTATTGCCCCTAATGAAGCAGTGGTCATAAACAGAAGCGTCCATGGATTGCCTGTTCCAAGCATATAGTACAAACTGAAACCTTGCAACAAAAAGAGGACGGCTACAAAATAAGTAACGATTGAAGCGGCTATACCAAAAGTAGTACTGGAACCTACTTTGAAGTCTAGCAACTTCCCTTCAATATCGAGTCGATCAGCGGTACGCGTTACGAATTGACGCAGTAAGAAATATAATTGGGTTTGTTGTTCGGTCATTGCCATAATGGAAACTTAAGCTTGCAAGTTAATGGGAAACTGGGGCATTTGCATCACTCCTTTAGCTTGTGCTAGATGGCGTTCTTCATGGCCCGCAAGAATATGTAAGGCATCTTTCAAACTATAGGTTACGAATGAAGCGGCTGGTGAAATAATGATCAATTTGCTAAAATCCTGCGAAGGCAAAGCTTGATACTGCTGTACGAGTTTATGCTGATGCGCTAAAAACTGATCCAAAATATCCGCAGGCAATTCGCTCTGTGATGGTTGAAAAGTAGTGGGGCTTTTTGCCTTACGTATAACTTCCGGTCCTAATTGTTTGACCAGCATACGGCCAAAAAAACCAGAAAAAAGCCGCATACGAGAAAATATATTCTGAGGGACTTTATCGTTCTGCACGGCAGTAAAAATTGGGAAATACAACTCATTAGTCGTAATCAAATGATGCAAACATTGAGCAACACTCCAATCTTCAGGACTAGTTTTCCAGTTAAGCTGAGAAGCATCTAAGGATTGAAAGTTTTCTTTAGCAGCCAAACTGACTGCTTCAATTTTATCAATCAATTCGGGGATATAAGCCTGCATACTGCTAGAGATAAGTAGTTTATAAGTATTGTTGTACGATGTTTTCAGTAACGATTTTCCCGTCCAATAATCGGATGATACGATTGCCAAACTCAGCACAGTAATTAGAGTGTGTAACCATGACAATCGTGGTCCCTTCACTATTGAGTTGTGCCAAAATTTTCATCACTTCATCTCCATTCGCACTATCGAGATTTCCTGTTGGCTCATCGGCAAGAATCAATTTGGGATTCGTTACGATGGCACGTGCTACCGCCACCCTTTGCTGTTGCCCGCCAGAGAGTTGTTGCGGAAAATGATTGCGTCGATGCATCATATTCATACGTTCGAGCAAAGCTTCTACCATTTTGCGCCTTTGAGCAGCAGGCGTTTTATTGTAAAGCAGTGGCAACTCCACATTTTCATAAACCGTCAGTTCCTCAATCAAGTTGAAACTCTGAAAGATAAAGCCAATGTATTGTTTACGTAGTTGAGCCCTTTTCCTCTCCGAGTAACGCCCAACTTCCTCTTCATTAAAATGATAGGTACCAGTACTTGGATTGTCGATCAAACCCAATATGTTGAGCAAGCTTGATTTACCACAACCTGATGGTCCCATGATCGAGACAAATTCGCCTTCCCTTATATGGATCGAAACTTCGTTTAACGCTTTGGTCTCTATTTCATCAGTGCGATAAACCTTTGTCAGTGCTGTCGTCCTAATCATGTCCAAAAGGTACAAAAAAAGCAGGGAAGCGACTCAATAGTCCCTTCCCTGCTGTACAAAAAAGCAAATTTCGATTAGTTACCGCCTGCTTCTACGACTTTCACCCATTTTCCGCTTTTACGCGCTTGGATGGAGTGGTCATACATGGCATCACTAGTAACGGCAGGCAGGTAAAAACGGCCCAAATAGCTCGCATTGAGCAGTACTTGGAATGTCTTACTTTGACCACGTTTCAGATCATAAAATGAGTACACCCGATCATCCCGAATGTCCTGATATTCAGGAGTATCACCTCCGGCAGTTCCACCATCTAAACGAGTATTGTGAATCTCCCAACCAGAAGGGAATATTTGGTTCAAGACCATTTCTTCATAATCCTGGCTACCCGTGTTTTTCACGGTGATGACTGCTTTAAAATCTGTTCCTTGAGCCAATTGAGCTGGATCGACAGTTTTTCCTGACATATCAAGATAATTGACCGTCATCGCTAAACCGTTAGCAGCATCAGTAGCTTCTCCAACCTCTGGGATTCCTTCAAGGATCACTCTAGCAAATAGCATCCCGCCTGCCTTGTTTTTGATTTCAAGATCGGCAAGATCAGTTTCAGCTAATGCTAGTTGCCACATAGGTTTATTAGACTTCACCTCTTGCCATTTTCCTTGACCTAGTCGGTAACTAAAGGCTACTTTCTCACTAAAGCCTTCATCTCCAACGTATTTTGCCATTGCCACTAAGCTATAAGCAGTGGCTTGAGTATTTAGCCATTTGTCTGAAGAAAGTTTATCAGAAATCGCTTTTACAAGCGTTCCGGCACGGTCTCTCATCTCCATATGGCTAAGAGCTTGCAGAATCACAGCTTGATCTCTCACTTCAGAACCATAGGTTCCCCCTAGTTCCTGATATACAGCTACTTCTTGGCTCAATGCTTTCACCATATCAGTCGCCACTTTTTCTTGGCCAGCCAAATAGTAAGCTGCAGCAAGATTCCATCGAACGACAGGACTAAATTCGTCTTTTTGACGCATTCGGTTCATCGAGCCGAGGTCTGGAGATTTAGCCAAAGCCAAAAGGTAAAGACGATAAGCTTGCGTTAAGGCTGCTGCCCCATCCGCTCCATTCCAATTTTGCGCTTCTTTGCGCTGATAGTTGATCCATTTGTCTTTAAATCCATCAGGAAGGCTATATCCAGCCATTTCAGCTTCAATCATGAAGTGACCAGCATAATTAGTTCCCCAATCGCTTGCCTCCCCATTTCCAGGCCAGTAGGACATTCCGCCGCTAGCTAGTTGGAAACCACGCAGACGTTTAATGCCCGCACGAATGTTTTTATCAATGCTGGCTTTTTGGGTAGTAGTTAAGTCGAGTAAAGTTGCCAGGCGCACTTGTGGGAAAACGCTGGAAGTAGTTTGCTCGATACAACCATATGGATAGCGAATCAAGTATTCCAATCGCTTACCTAGATTGAGGGGAGGAATAGAAGAGACTTCCACTACCCCAGCCCGTGTTCCCCGCATACCGATTGGCTCAACCGATTGGGTCCAAGATTGATTCTTCTCCAGTGATTTAGAAAAGCTTTCATAGATGGTTGGATTGGGGACTCTCACTTGGATGTCAGTCTCATATACAGCCACATCACCACCAGATTGTACGGTAATCTTGACGTGCCCAGTTCCGAGAGAACTTAATACTCCAAGATTGAAATAGGCCATCTTTTCTCCGGCATTGTAAAAGCGTACTACTTGCTTTTCAGGGCCATCAACCAACATGCGCTTACCCGTCTCAACTTTGACATTGACAACTTTGCTACCATCTTCTGTGGAGAAGATAGTTACGGGTAGCCGAACACTTTCTCCTGGGCCGACTACACGCGGTAATGATCCTAAGACCATCAATGCTTTGCGGACAGGGGTAGATTTGTCGGTCTTGCCATAAGCCCCTTTACCATTGGAAGCCACGACCATCGTTCGCACTGCGCCCACATAGTTAGGCATATTGATGATGTGAGAATTAGTTTCTCCAGCTTTTAGCTCGAAGGGACCGAGAAACTTAACTACAGGTTTGAAGCGGTCTGGCTTCTTGCCTTCTGGGCCTTCGCCTCCATCACCACCACCAATATTAAGGAGGCTTTTGACCTCTCCGCCATAAGCACCTAAGACATGGTCATAAATGTCCCAAGTTTTGATTCCTAAGGCTTCTCGTGCATAAAAGGTGCTCCAAGGATTTGGCGTTTTAAAACGGGTCAATCCCAAAAGTCCTTCATCCACTACTGCTAACGTATAAGTCATCGGTCCACCATCCTTTTCAGAGACCTTTACTTGTACCCGAGAATTTGGCTCTAGGACATCCGCCATAGCAATCTCAGGATTGAGGATCGTGCCTGGGTCTTCGACTTTGATAGGAATTACTCCATACAAGCGTATCGGACGATCATTAGCCGTCTGGGCATGAGGTTGCAGTAAACTGACATTGATATAGACATTAGGTGCCATTGCAGCCTTTGCTTGCAGTGCAAACTCCGTTACCCCTTCTTTAGCTTCGATCCAATGGGCTTCGACTACTTTTGTACCGCTTTCGACACTCACTAATGCACGGCCTGTAAAACCTGTAGGGATATTTAAATTGATCGTTTGACCGACTTTATATACGGGTTTATCTGAAGTGAAAGTGAGCATCTGCGCTCCACCTTGACCATCATCAGCGGCTCTACCGGCCCATCCTGGCCAATCGATATAAATGATTTTACCTGTGGCATGTCCGTTTTGATCAACTGAGCGAAGGAGGTATCGTCCCCATTGTGGGTAATCTACTCTTAAAGTCCATTTACCTTTTCCATTGGTAGTAGTTACCGATCCACTGCTAATTTCTTGACCTGAAACTTTTCCTTTATAGCTACCAATATTGTCTTCACTCTTATCCCACCACCATTTCCAACTGAGTTTATAAAGCGTTACCGTAACGGTAGAAGAAACCGGATTGCCTTTAGTATCTACTGTAACGACGTCTATATTATGATCTTCGTCGGTCAGGAGCATACCTCTGGCAACGTCCCCTTTCGGCGTTTTGATGCCTGTATATGTCTGATAAGGGTGGAAAGGCACACTAAAGCGATCGACACTAAAACCTCCTCCAGGCTCGAAGACTCGCGTACTAAAATTAGCTTGCAACATACCCGGAGCACTTTCATTGGAAGAAAGATTTGCTGGAACATTTGCAGTTCCTTCTTCCGTTAAATTGCCTTCAAATAGCGTTTGCTCTTCAGCGCTGAATCTACGTACGGGATCATCAAATATATAATCCGAATACTTGGGAAAGCTGGTCGGTACAGATTTCAGATTCGCTTTTACCTCAGCCTTTAAACCTCTGGCCGTGGCGCCGTGGAGCCACATAGCTTTTAGTTGTGCGTTTTGGCTACGAGTACGATTGGATAAAGCAGGCAGGCCAAAATCAATTTCCATCTTCAAACGATTGGGAACTACAGTCTCAACCTTGATGGTACGTTCAAAAGTGGCTCCTCCTACGTTTACTTTAGCTCTATAATTACCAGTAGGAGCATCTGTTGCAGTTTTTACAGGGAAAGGATAAAAACCATTTTGTCCAGATCGGCTGACTACTTTCTCGATGGAACGACCTCTAGGATCAATCAATTCGAAGACTACAGGGTGATCGTTCGGCAAAGTGCCAAGCTTATCTTCTAGCAAAAAGGTAAGATAGATCTCATCTCCGGGACGCCACACGCCACGCTCTCCATAGATATAACCCTTTAGTCCTTCATGATAAGTTTGGCCCTCTATGTCAAAATTACTCATGGATAAAGCAGAGCCATCATCGAGACGGAGGTAGCCACGTTGGTTTCCTTTTTTTGCTACTAATAAAAAAGGAGTCCGCGGAAACTTCGTGCGTGCCATTCCCTTACTATCAGAAGTAATGGTCTGCATCAATTGATGTTGATAGTCATATACTTCTAAGGAAACTCCGCTTTCAGGCTTAGTGGTTTGTAGATTGGTAACCACCATCAAAGCGCCACCGCTTCCTTTTTTGGCGATTATGCCGAGATCAGAAGCCAAGACATTACGCTTGACCATACGATCAGCGTGGTAGTAATCATCTTTACAAGGATCATCACGTTCGCTTTCGTCATAATAATAGTAATCCCAATAGCTATCTTCCTCTTCTGCTTTGAAAGTGTACCAGTCATCCTCTAAGGCTAGCATATTGACATCTTCTTCTGCGCCCAACTCATCGGAGCAAGCAAAAAATGCATAGGAGCGACGGTAGCCAATTGCCACTTCATATAAAGCACCAGGATCGGACTTAATCATCTTGGCGAGATCGAGAGAATGTCTATTCCATTGATTGAGGTCCATATCTGGATTTGCCCCCAGATCAATCCGCTTCATCATCACGGGTTGTCCAACTCTCTTCAGTTCATTGTTGCCATCTAACTGGTTGATTTGGAGAAACTGTGGGATGTTCTTTTCATATATCTTGATAACGCGCACATCAATAGCACGCAATCCTTTTGCTTCAAAAATAAAGGGTAAACTACCTGCATTGGGCAAAATAGTTCCTTTGCCAATCATACGCAGTTCTGGCTTCGTTTCGCTAAAGAGGACTGTTTCAGTAGTATTTGCTTTTAAGGTTAAACCAGAAGCACTTTGGATTCCGGCGTTCAGCTGAAGCTGTAAAGGTCCAACTATCTTTTTATTGGGATAAATCAGAAGTCGATTGGCTTCGATTGAGGTTTTGATTCCTGTCTTTTCCAAGCGTACGAGTCCTTTTAAGTCTTGCTCATGATCCAAGGGTTCAGAGAACTCAATCACGATATAAGGATCAGGACTATCATAGGTATAGGTAGCCAATGGTGCAAATGTTCCCACTGGAGGTAGAACTAAGGCTTTACGTCCCACTTCTTCAATCCCTAGAGGACGAGCATTCCAGCGTATCTCGACTTCTTGTTCGGTTTCCGAACGTGAGATCGTAGGTATTATAAAAGTATGTTCTTTGTTCTTGGCATCATGCTTCCAATCAAGTGATAAACCCTCACCATCTAATTCGGCACTCAGCAAGTTTTCTACTTCGGTCTCAGTTACGAAATCCGCTGTGCGAACGATCCCACTTAGCTTTGAATCGCGATTATTGATCAATTCCATGCTCGCAAACTCGACTTGCAGATGTTGAGAGCGAGTGGCGAATTGAAAATTGAAAGCTTCTAAGTCAGGCTTGATGTCTGAAATAATCGCCTTCATATCTAAAACCGCGTGAAAGCGTTCCCCAGAGGGTAAGTCATGAGCGGGAACAAATATCAAGGTCCGGCTATCTTCCCAATGTGCTACTCCCTTAATTGAGGGCGAAAAATTGAAAGGTAGATCTTCCAAGGGTACGCCAATCTCTTCCGCTTCAACCTGATCATCGGCAAAACGGATTTTAATTGGATTTTGCCTTGATATCTCACCAGCAGTATAGGCCGATAAGTAATCGTTGAAGGCGGGGTTGTAAGGGGGCGTGTGAGTAGGACCTCCTAAGTTTAGCAAGCCAACTAATGTGAGCAAAATGAAGGCAGCCGAAAGCCCAATGCTGAGGGGGAGCTTGTGTTTGGCGATCATGGGTAAATCTTGTATTTGTATATCGAACAATGAAACAGCTTCAGAATTTAACAATTCTTTACGCAAACAAAAGTATCAGCCAAGGCTGAAAGCATTAGGGAGAAGTAATAAACGTAGCTTTTTGGAAAGAATTCGCCGAAATCGAGCAAGAATGAGTTTGCTACAACATGATTTGAGCGATCAAAAAGTCAGCTACTACCATGGAAAGACAAGAGAAGACAACGGCACGGGTACTTGAAGCCCCGACCTCTAAAGCGCCACCGTGGGTAAAATATCCTTGGTAAGCAGATACCGAAGTGATCAAAAAGCCAAAGGTTAAGGCTTTGACATACATCACTGCGACTTGGAAAGGTTCATAATAGGTCTGGATACCACTGGTAAATTCTACGGCAGTAACCTCACCCGTCCAATCACCAGCAAATATGCCACCTAAATGACATAGGAAAGCGGAAACAGTAACCAGTACTGGAAAAGCAATTAAGCCTGCAATGATCTTGGGCAATATCAGATATGCACTCGTATTAATCCCCATTACCTCGATAGCATCAATTTGCTCGGTAACGCGCATAGTACCTATTTCGGAGGCTATTTTAGAGCCAATACGACCGGCTAGTATAAATGTAAGCACCGTCGGCGCTAATTCTAATAAGGTAGACGCTGAAACAATTGATCCAATGACTGATTTTGGGATAAAGTCAGAGATCAACTGATAGGCCGTTTGGAGGGTAGTAACTCCGCCAATAAAGACAGAGATGACGATCACGATGCCTAAGCTACCGTTGATCATACTCACCGTTTCTGATAAGGCGAGTTCATAATATACCTTGGGCTTTTCTAGGGTTTTGAACATCCCAAGAAGCAAGGTGAAAAAACGGCCGGTATGAAAGAAAAAGCTATACAAATTTATGGCAGGCTAAAATCCATCGCAAAAAAAGCTATTATTGCGGCCAAATCAAAGCTGTAACCAAAAGACTAGGCTGTATTATGAGAAAGAAAGTATTGATCACAGGAGGCTCAAAAGGGATTGGCTTAGCAATCGCTCGAAGGTTTTATGCAGGAGGCTTTGAAGTGGTGATATGCGCAAGAGGTGAAGAAGGGCTAGCAGCAGCAAAGAAGGAGATGCCAGAAATACATACACATCAGTGTGATATTTCAAAAAGAGAAGAGGTGCTGGCGTTCTGCGAAGCAGTGAACCAAAATATGGGAGCTATAGACTTGCTCATAAACAATGGAGGACAATATGTGCAAGGAGATCTCCATCTGGCTGAAAACGTAGCATATGAGCAATTGATCAAGACGAATGTTGACAGCGCATTTTATTTCACAAGAGAATTGGTTCGCTTGATGAAACAAAAAAAGAGCGGAACGGTAGTGATGATGGCGAGTGTCGCTAGTTTACAGGCTTATGAGGATGGCGGGCTCTATGGTTTTACAAAATATGCGATGATGGGTCTGGCGCGAAACTTCAGGGCAGAATTGGCTAAGGATGGTATTAGAGTGATTACCCTCTTTCCGGGTGCGGTCAAAACTCCTAGCTGGGATTTTGCAAAAATTGAAGATGCAAGATTTATTCCTGCTGAGGACATTGCAGAGTTAATTTGGAGCAGTTTTCACCTGAGTGATCGTACTGTAGTGGAAGATATTGTGGTGAGGCCAACGCTTGGAGATATTTAAGGGTAATAAAAAATACCTTATGCCCAAATATTTAAACGAAAGCACTAAATATTACGTTAGACAATCAGTACAGATGCTGTAAGAAATTGTATAAAAGCATTCTTTTTTAGTAGACACTATAGAGTCGTATGGTTGAATGTAGCACGATATTTGCGTATCTTACTATAAGGACACTAAACGGCCAAAAATCCCCAAATTGAGCCTAGTTATCAGCGGATCTGATAGTTCGGTAAATGCGACTGCTGCAGAATGGATAAACCCAATCACCGCACCATGAAATATCCGGTCGGCATATTAGTCTTCATGTTCTCCCTATGGGGACATGGCATCAAAGCGGATGATCGCTGTGCGTTCGATATTAATTTTATCGAGCAAGAAATACCTTTTTATACATTTGCAGACTTTACGCCACAGGTTGCCCTCCGCATGGAATATGCAAAATTCGATGTGAGCAATACTGCTGAATGGGGAGAATTGGCAAATGCGCATGAGGCCTACGAGATTGATCTCGTATTCACCAAATATCCCAGAGACATTAAAGCCTGGCGGACCAATTACTGGAGCCTGCTAAATGACCGTTTACGGGCTTTATTTGAGATTGATCCGAGTTTAAAGAATAGGAATATTCGCTGGAATATGTTTTTACAAACCCAGTGCAAAACTGAAGATCAAGCCAAAGATTTTTTTCATGGATTTGTCATAAAATACCGCCCCAAGGTCCAAATAGTCATAGATGAGGTCAAAAGTCCAGCTCAGCTAAGACAGCTGATTCGTGGAGAAGCGATCACGAAAGACTCAACCGTCGTCAAAATATTGGAACGCAATCCAGATTGGGACAATATGTTGGTCATCATGGATTGGACAGGTAGCATGTACCAATATGGAGCTCAATTGGTGCTTTGGCACAAGCTCAATATGACTTATCGGGAAGATAGAGTCCAGCATTTTGTTTTTTTCAATGACGGCAACAATAAGCGCAACTCGCAAAAGAAAGCCGGCCGTACGGGTGGTGTATATCGAGCTCGTACCGATGAGATTGAAGAAATCGTCGAGACGATGGAGTTTGTCATGAAAAAAGGAAACGGCGGCGATGCTCCCGAAAATGATTTAGAAGCCGTCCTTACTGGTCTTCAGTATCTTGATAATTATGATGAGATCATCCTCATCGCAGATAATAAGAGCTCGGTGCGTGATTTAGAGTTACTGGAACAGATTGATCGCCCGGTACATATCATTCTCTGTGATGTCAAAGGCGCAGTGCATCCCGATTATATCCGGATTGCCAAAGCGACTGGTGGATCTCTACATACCTTAGAAAAAGACCTAGAAAGCTTTTCCCCCCCTACCCCTTAATTTGTTAACTTTGCGGCAAGATTTGATTCATGACCGCAATCCTCGGTGAAAACCCATTATTACTACTTTTTGTAGTCGCTGCCTTAGGCTATTTGATCGGCAATATCCCTATTAGAGGGAGCAAGCTTGGCGTAGCTGCTGTGCTATTTGTCGGCTTAGGCTTTGGTGGCCTTGATTCCTCTCTACAGATACCAGAATTTGTTTTAATGCTTGGCTTGGCCATGTTTGTTTATAGCATCGGTCTAAGCAATGGTCCGGGCTTCTTTGCCAGTTTTTCAAGGAAAGGACGTAAACAATTAGGCTTTTTAGCACTGATGCTGCTTGTGGGAGCATTTACAGCAGTGGGAGTTTACTTTCTCTTTGGCTTTAGCGCAGCGACTTCAGCCGGTATTTATGCAGGCAGTACGACTAGCACTGCGGCATTAGCGGGAGTATTGGACATCTTGAGTCAGCGCGGCATCACAGAGGGATTGGATCAAGCCGTGATTGGTTATTCCCTCTCCTACCCTATGGGAGCTTCAGGTGCTATTATCGCGATGGTGCTTTTTTTGCGCTTATGGAAAATGGATTATAAGCAGGACGACAGAGAACGCAGCAAAGAATATCCCATAGACCAATTGATCGAAAATCGTTCGATCTTAGTAAACAATCAAGAGCTATGTAATATTCCCATCCGTGATCTTCGCCGCAAGCACAAATGGCAAGTCGTCTTTGGTCGATTGATGCGAAATCATGAGGTCATCTTATCCAATTGGGACACTAAGTTTCGTCCAGGAGATATCATTCGAGTAGCAGGAGTAGAGGAGGAATTAGACATGTTAAGTGCTCTATTGGGGGAGTCTGTCGATGTAACTCCACGACTGGAAGAAAACGAATACCAGCATTTACGCGTTTTTATTTCAAACTCCGATGTGGCCGGAAAGCAGATTTCAGCCCTCAATTTAGAAGAGCAGTTCTCAGCGATTATTTCTCGCGTTCGCCGAGGCGACAATGACCTACTAGCCAATGGAGACACTGTCTTGGAGTTGGGCGATCAAATCCGTTTTGTAGCACGTAAACGCGATATTCCTGGCCTGAAAAAGCTCTTCGGTGATTCTTATCATAGTCTAAGTCAGATCAATCTGTTTTCTTTTGGGCTAGGCATGGCGCTGGGCTTATTGTTAGGCATGATCACCTTTGAACTGACCGAAGACATCCGTTTTCGCTTAGGTTTTGCGGGTGGCCCTTTGATTATGGCTTTGATTTTGGGCAAGCTGCGCAGAACGGGCAATATCGTATGGACTTTGCCTTATAGTGCCAATCTCACTTTGCGTCAGATTGGGTTGATCTTTTTGTTAGCGACCATAGGAGTACGCTCTGGCCATACCTTCTTCTCTACTCTCAATGATGCCAGCGCCCTTTATGTTTTCCTTGGCGGAACGCTGATCAGCCTCGGCACCGCCATGCTGATGTATTGGGTAGGCTATCGCTTCTTCAAGATACCCTTTAGCATCCTCAGTGGTATGATGGCTAACCAACCAGCAATCTTAGACTTTGCGCTTACGCGAACGGGCAATCAACTGCCTAGCGTGGGCTTTGCCCTGATGTTTCCGATTGCGCTGATTGCGAAGATTGTGATTGCGCAGATTTTGTTTTTGTTGTTGTGAAAAAGGCCCCAATGATCTTCGATGAACTACCAAGCATTGGGGCCATAACAATATTTGGCTGAGAACAGCACCGGATTATGTCTTGAACTTTACTTGCACCCTTTCTGAAACCTTAATTTCACAAACTCTGGCTTTGTAAAATGCTGGCAGGACGAAAACCAATGTTATTGTTTTGATTGTTTGGGTTGTTCCTATTACGATTAGCCACCCGGAGGTTATTATCGTTGTTGTTCCAGGAGCCGCCACGCAACACGTCGCACCTTTTTCAGACATATTCCTTGTTGCTCAATTTGCGAAAAAATTTTGTTTTGCAAATGATAAGTACTGCTGAATGAGGCATGCCCAGACCAACTACACAATTGAGCTTCAATTTTTGTATGACTCAAACGGCCATTTTGCCAAGCCTTGATTCTGCGATTAGTTCGTTTTCGAAAACGGCGTACATTTTCCCCTTTCAATAAACGATAGTTAGGAAACAGCTGATGCCCTAAAAACCCTATTCCTGCAGCAGTAGGGAACACTTGAGACTTATTGGGATGAATTTGTAATCGAAAAGATTCTAGAAATTCGACTAATTCTCTCTTCCACTCATGTAAAACCCTTTTGTCATCATGGAAAAGCACAAAATCATCTACGTACCGTAAATATCCTTTACACCCTAATTGAGTTTTGACAAAATGATCCAAAGGGCTGAGATAATAATTAGCCATTAGTTGACTCGTGAGATTACCAATAGGGAGTCCCTTGGATCGTACATAAGGAGTAAACAAATCATCACCGTCAAAATAATAATTGGCATCTTCCTGAGGATTGCTATGGTCAATGATTTTGTCTATCAGTGCTAATGTCGGAGGGCAAGCGATTTTTCTTCTGATTAGTTGTTTTAATATCTCATGGTCGATGCTTGGGAAAAACTTTCGTATATCTGCTTTTAGAGCGAAGGGAAACTTTCTAGCAAACTGCTGAAACCTGCTTACTGCCTTATGTGTACCTTTTCCTTTGCGGTTGGCATAAGTATCAAAAATCATACTTCGATCGAGAATCGGTCCAATGACATTACACAAAGCATGATGCACTACGCGATCTCGAAAAGGAGCAGCACTAATCATTCGTACTTTGGGTTCGAAAATCCGAAAAGCAGTATAGGGGCCAGGGCAATAAGTATAAGTGCTTAGTTCACGTTTTAATTGCCAAATCTCTTTTTCTTGGTTCAATCGAAATTGCCAAACATTTTTTTGCCAGCGCTTAGCTTTTTCCGCTTTTTGGGCAGCGCTCAAAAGGTTTTCAAATGAAACTATTTGAGGATACAGATTTTTAGCTCGCTTCATAATCCTAGCTTAACAAGCTTATAGTAGAGATTAGCCCAAAGATTTCAACCAGCCACCAATAGAACGACCTATTGTATCTACTTTCCCACTAATCACGCCAAAACGATGAATATTGATACATTCTAAATCCCTCGACAAACGAACTAAATACCTGAGTTTCTCTAATTGCAAATTGGCCTTCCGCAGCAAATCTGATTTGTCTTGACGTGGACTATAATAGGCTTCTACCAAGGTTTCCATTATCTCCATCAAATAGGTTTGAATACGATCTGCTAACAAAAACTTCTGAGTCCGAGGATATTTGGCCAATTGAGGGATGATATACAATAACAAATCATAGGTAAGGCTCACGACATCTTCCCGTTCAGTGGTATCCATATTTCAAACAATTTTTGAGTCCGCCTATGGCGGACATAATCCTTAGGCAAAGGGTAAAAGTGTAAAAGAACACTAGGGTAAAGTTCTGGCAGGACGAAAACCAATGTCAATGCCTAGAATGAGAGGGACGTCCCTATTACGATGAGCCACCCGGAAGCCATAATCGATGCTGACCCAGGAGCCGCCACGCAACACGCGATAATCTCTTTCGTCCTCTGGGCCTATTGGATTCTCCACGATTCCTTTTGCCCGACACAGCTCATAATAATCCTTTGCATACCAGTCTCCACACCACTCCCACATATTTCCGTTCATATCGGATAGCCCTAAGGGGTTTTCCTTAAGCATACCGATGGGGTGCCAAGTACCTTGCGAATTTCCACCATACCAAGCAAAGGTCTCTAGCGTATCACCGCCAGCGTATCGAAATCGTCTTTTACCCTCTGCTGTATATCCATTCGATCCTCCTGCGGCGGCAAATTCCCATTGGGCTTCAGTCGGCAGCTCCCAAGCTTGCCCGAGACTATCACGCAGCCAATCCGTATAGGCTTTGGCTCCGTACCAACTTATACCCATTACAGGATATCCTTCCTGTCCATTGATACTTTGATATTTGTCTTCGATAAATTGAATTTGCTCCCCCAAGCGCAACCATCTAGCGATTGAATCAGGTACTAAGGCTTGAGCATTTAAGAAGGCGGTATAATGCCCCACACTCAATTCATAACGCGCCATTTCATAGTCACTCAATATAACTTGATGTAGGGTTTCGTCAGAGTCTCCATCTTCGCTACCCATCCAAAAAGTATCCCCCTTCACCGATACCATTTCAGGCAAGGGATAGCTTCTTCCCGCCTCAATTGTTTGCCCACTCAACTCAGTTAAACTTCTCTTGGTATAGTACCACGGACGATCCCCGATCTCCTCAAGCAAATCCTCGGCTATAAGCTGTATGCTATCAGGCGCTAGGCCTTGCAGGCTATCAGCCCGCAGAAAGCGCATGGCTGCCTCATAGGCACCAAAGGCTCGGACCGTATCCATATAGGGCCGCCAATCAATGAGCGAATCGCCTGTTGTAGCATAAAACTCAGCCATCTCTGCTGCGATGCCATAAGTGCGTGGATTGCCCCAATAATCTTTAAACAAAGCTAAGCTAGTAGCGGCAATCGTATCCTCAGACACTCCCACTTGAAGCGCATGACGCAGGTAAAATATTTTGCGTCCTGCCTCTACTTGTGGGGCTTGCATCGCTTTGAGATAGGCATACACTGCCTCGCTCTTATCAGGGAAAAGCATTGCGGCAGAATCTAGTTCTGACAATGCTCGATAAATTTCTTTGTCTTCGGCAAATACCAGATTGGCATTACTAACATGAAGCTGGGCCTGTGCGGTAGCTTGGGCTTCTCTGGCAATCTGATTATTACGGACCGCAAAAATCAAGGCGATGATGGCTAAAACCGCCAGACTGATCCCTCCGGTGGCGATCAGTCTAGCTTGCTGGCGTTTTTTGCGTTCCTCAGCGAGGGCTAGTTGCTGCTCCTCCAATAACTTTTGCTGGGCGATATGGGCCTCAGCGGCGGTTCTTTTGCTCCTAGCGGCTAAGACTGGCTCAACGAGG
>JBGCFA010000377.1:0-35045 GCA_045106675.1 Bacteroidia bacterium | reverse complement strand
ATCACTCGAAGATCATGCTTCTTAGGTTTATGATCGACAAGATATTTTTCGATAATTTGCCACTGGGAATCGGTCAGTTCGGTAAATTTTATTTGCATAACTCAAAGTTTTGGTAGACTTCAAGTTATCTGATCGATTCCTATTTTTTCAATGAACTCGAAATCGACTCCCAAACTTTTAAAGGTCCTTCGGCGGGCTTGGGATGACAATGAAATTTTGTTTTCGCGTTCCACGAAGTGGCAGTCAAAGAGGTCTCAGTCATGATAAACTTGCAAAACCTTACCTAGCTCTGACTGACTCAAATCGCCAATCGATCGAGGCATGACAGGCGTATTGTCTTTTTGATCTACGACCAACTCCCAAAAGTCCACATCATGCCATTGGCCTTCTTTGAAGCCTATGCGAGGAAACACTTGAAGATGACGAAAGCCCATACTTTGGTGTAGGTGTTGGCTGATCGGATTGGGTAAAGAGATGCCCGCGTAAACAGTCTGGAAGCCTTGTAATTTGAGTAGGTCGAGTAGACGTTGATAGAGGACTCTGCCCAAACCCTTACCGCGGGCTTGAGGACTGAGATAAATCGAACTTTCAGTGGACCAGCTATAAGCAGTACGATACCGAAAACTACCGGCATAGGCATAGCCAATGACTTGATCGTTCGCCAAGGCGACTATCCAAGGATAATGCTCCAAAGTCTTTTGTACTCGTCCCCAGATTTCAGCTTCACTAGGGATTTCGTACTCAAAGGATACGTGAGTCTCACGCACAAATGGCGCATAAATAGCCAAAATACTGGCGGCATCTTTTTGCTGCGCTAAACGAAAACTAATCATGCTCAAAATTAATACTTCAAGCAATTATATCATATCCAAGATCCCAGCAGGATAGAGGCGAGCTTTCTTCCGTTTGAACTCCTTGAGAGATTTCCAAACAGCCCGAAATGCTTGTCCGTGTTGGTCACGGCCTTGCAGCTCTCTTTGTTGATAGGGATTGTCATCGGCAAATTCGCCTTCAAACATAAATACGATTGCATGATCGTGGTTTTCACCACGGCGAGTAACTTGCTCGGAAGGTCCGAGGAAAGTGAGATTTTTGATCTCTTCGCCTAATTCATCGCGAATTTCACGGCGGACAGCTTCCCAGCTGTATTCACCGAAATGTAGTAAGCCCCCAATGGGTTGAAAATAGGTTTCCTGATTTTCAACATCTACGCCTTCTCTAACCAGTATTTTGTCATCCTTACGGAAAATGCATAGCGCTAGGGGGCGTATGCTTCCTTTTATCATGGCAAGGTCAGGTAAAGTTTGAGACAAAGGTTATGATACAATGATATACAATCTAACAAGCAATAAAAGGACCCAAGCAGGGTAAGTGTTACAATGACCATTTAGCTAATTTTTGAGGACCTGCGGATTTGAAATCAGCGGCAACGGAAAATTATACTCCTTTATTGCATGAATAGATGAAAATCTTACATCTCTTCTCGCACAGAATCGATCATATTTTTTAAACTTACGTCTCCGCTTGTCATAACCCGAATGGGCCAATTTTCTTTGATTCCAACTGCCTGCATGATTTGGCGATTGCTTTTGCCCTGCTGCGCAGAACGCTTTACCTCCGCTTCAAAGTTTTGTAGAAAATCTAGCTTATTGGCGAGATGTTGTCTGCCATTTTTAAGTTGAGGATTGTGGGCACAAAACAATAGTTCAAAGTCCAATTTCAACAATCGTTCGATGGTGCGAATTTGCTGGCTAATGCTTTCGCCTGTTTTGAAAAATTTGATTTTGTCAGCTAGATAGATGTCTCCCGCAAATAACCAGCCTTCCTCTGCGACATATAAACATTGATGATCACGAGCATGCCCCGGACTAGGTAACATTTGAAAGGTATAATGCTCTGTGGTGAGCATATCCTCCATCTTGTGGAGGTGAGCGATCTCTGGCCTGCCAAAAAACAGGCGTTGATAAGGCAATACAGGCACTCCTTCGGCCATGATATTGAGGGTCATCGGAGAACCAAAAAGCGGTATTTTATACTGTTTCTGTACCCAATCAGCATTGCCACTATGATCTTCATGGTGATGGGTCAAGACACACTGACGGATTGCTCTAGCGTCCAAAAAACCTTCCAGTTCTTTGCGGGCATGGCGCATAGAGGTATCGATCAGTAAACCATCAATGAGATAGCAATTGACTGCAATCGTCTTTTGCCCCAATATTTGACGCTGCGCTCGAAAAATTTCTACTGGACCATGAGAAAAGCTTTTGCTGAGGATCAATCGTTGTGAATTATGAGTTTTTGCGTTCCCGCAGGGTAATCTCCTTGCCAAAGCTGCACGAAGTAAATCCCAGATGGCAAATTTAGTGCAACTTCATTTAAGCCCTGCCGGATACTTTGTCTACCAAGTTCCCTCCCTTGTGGGTCAATAAGACGCATTTCAGCTTGTAGAGGTCCATTCCATTGGATTTGCCAGTTCTGCGCAGCAGGATTAGGGAACAACTGCCAACTAGGCATTGATAGTTCGGGCTCAATATCAACAAAAATACTACACTCCATACCTGTCAGCAGATTGCGATCACAAAAACTCTCTGAGATCACGCCTACATGGGCACCATTATAGAGCATAGAATCAGCATCAATAAAGTTTCTCGCGGCATCTGGCAAACTCATACTCGCGGCATGGCTATACAGAGCTTGGAGCTGGAGACTCATCACGACACTGTCGCTGAGTTTTTCTTTCATTTGCACCAAGGAAGAAGCCCAGATTTCACCATAAGCATAGATACTCGTGCTAGTGGGAGGATAAGTCCGGTTGGTATTGACGACGCGACCGACCCAAAACTCATTATGGCCATCCCAATTAAAGACATTGCCCTCTTCAAAGCTGGAGTTTTGACTAGAATAGGTCGCGGCAAAAAAGTCTCCGATTCCTTCGTCCAAGCCTCGTCGTTGGGTACCAGTTAGGGTAAATGGACTTCCCGCAAAAGACAAATAATGACCAAATTCATGGATGATCACATCTGCATCTTCGGCATCATCTACTCCTCCATCTCCAAATACAAGATAGGGATTGCCACCATTTTCAATAAAGGCAGATTGATCACTGGCTCCTTTGCCATGCGCGTCTGCTCTTACTGGGAAGTTATTGTGGCGGAGATTGGTAAAACCAAGGCTCTCCACATAGCGATGAAAACTATCGATATGAAAGTAAACCATCACATCTTCAAAGGAGTTGCTGTCGCGTTCGAAAAAGAACTCGCCATTTGGACTGGTCGCTGGCGGAACAGTATAGAAGGCTAAATCGAGTACTTCTACATAAGGTCCTCTGAGATGAAACTCACCATTTTCGTAGGTGATATTTTTTAGGATAACGGTATCCATCAAGGCATCAAAGGCCGGATCATGAGCATCACCATTGTCTGTGAAAGCAACTCCATAGGCGACTTCGGCACTCGTACAAGGGTCTGGAAAAAAGACACGGCCTATACCGCTAGTGTCGATTCCACTCATGGGCCGTTTGTAATATGCTCCGAGATCGGAACGTTTGATTTCATGCCCATCACGGGCGTCTATCAAGATTTCATAACTCAATACATCACCAATAGATTGAGTGGTAATATGATAAATCGGGATGGCTACGCCTGAATCAACGAGATATCTAGATTCGATGATCAGAGATTGGGCGGCAGCGGTCTCCCCAAGGATTGCATGCAGTTGGGATGCATCATAGCTAAATCCACCGGAAGCTATGCTTTGAAAACTTTGCACTTGCCCGAGCACCGAGCTCAATTTGCCGTTTTTATTGAGATTGACTTTTAGGCTGGCTTCGTGTATGGGCTTGCCCTGATAGCTTTGTTGAAACAGATAGTGCTTACCGCCGGGGCTTACTTTTTTGACCAAAAGTTGAAGCTCCGTTTGAGTCTGTGCCAGAACGGGATACCAAATTTCTAGCTGTTGGGTGATAGCGTTCACCGAAGGTTGATGCCCAAAATCATAGCTATACTTACGGTAAGTGTCTTGAGCCTGCATGATGAACACAAAGAGGCAAAAAACAGAGAAAAGACTATATCTAACAATTTGCTTACTCATCCACTTCTAAAATCTTAGGGTTAAACTGTTCACGTTCTAGGCTAGCCAGTACTTGAGGAAATATTTCTTCTTTTACGGCTAAATGCTGTTGACAGATATCTGTATAGTTAGCAGAGACTACTTCAAACTCAAAAGGATGCAGGATTCGATTGAGGGAGGAAGTACGCTCATAGCCAAAGATCAATTCAAAATGAACTCGATTAACAATCGCGACTCGTTTTGCTTCTGCGAGGGCTAATTCTGCAGTGGTACGGTAGGCTTCGATCAAGCCTCTGACGCCAAGCTTAGTCCCACCAAAATAACGAACTACCACCACCAAGGTATCAGTTAACTCAAGGGAGCGAATCGCCGAAAGTATCGGCGTACCAGCAGTATGGGAAGGTTCGCCATCGTCATTGGCATAGCTAGTTTCCGCTTTCGCACCGAGTCGATAGGCAGTGCAGTGATGCCGCGCGTCATGATATTCTTTTTTGACGGCTTGGATATGGGTTGCAACTTCTGTGATTTCCCTAACCGGGAACGCAAAAGCTAAAAAACGTGAACCACGATCTTTGAAAACCCCAGAACCTTCTGACACGATGCGATAAAGCTGTTCTTCCATAAGCAATTTTGAATATCCAATAACGAATGCCAATCTCCAAGCCTTAAGTAGGCTGGGATTCTAGAGCCATTGGACATAAGATTTATGCATTGAAGATTCCCATGACAAATTTCCTGCTATCTCGGACATTTCCAAAACACTTACTTCCTAGAGTCAAACCGATATTGTATTTTCCGCTATGAATCCAGACGTTCGGCGCACTGCCCTTATCACCATTACAATCATTTTCACGATTCTCCTACTCTTAGGGTTGGGGTGGATGGTTTCAAAATTTTCGGCTGTCATCGCATATGTGGCCATAGCGGCGGTATTATCGCTGATGGGGCGCCCTATTTTGACTCAATTAGGTAGGCTAAATATTAAAGGCCGCTTTCTACCCGATAGCTTAAAGGCAATCCTGACCTTGGTGATATTATTTGGAACCTTTAGTCTGATTTTTACGCTGACGCTACCTCCTTTGCTCTCACAGACTAAGAACTTACAAGATAAACTTAGCGTGGAGGCTATCTCTCAAGGCTTGAAAGAACCTTTGGCGAGTGTTGAGGCTTTCATGGAAAAGTACGATCTGATTGACTTAGCGCAGAAAAATGATATCGTCCCCGATAATATCAATAGCATAGATCCTGGTAAAAACCGCAATGCCATCGTCGAATATGTATTAGAAAATATCGGTAGCATTCTAGATACGGCTCGAATCTCCAATGTTGTCAATGGTATAATCGGTTTTACCGGAGACTTTTTGATTGGACTTTTTGCGGTGATATTTATTCTTTTCTTTTTTCTCAAAGAGCAAAACCTTCTTTATGGCGGTATCCGAACGCTCACCCCTATTGACTATCGTGATGAATTAGATAAAATATTATCCTCTAGTAAAAATCTGCTTACTCGCTATTTTATTGGTGTGGTGATCGAGGTGCTATTGGTCGGATTGTTGATCTCACTTGGATTGAGTATGATCGGCGTGAAAGATGCCTTTGTGATAGGTTTCTTTGCCGGCCTATTCAATGTGATCCCTTATCTCGGGCCTATCATTGGTGCTTTATTAGGCTTGTCTTTGACGATCATTGGCGGTTTGGAGATGGATTTTTATGATCAAATGGTGCCATTACTCCTAAAAGTCTCTATTGTCTTTTTGGTCGTGCAAATGATTGACAACTTTGTTTTTCAACCCTTTATTTATTCCAGTAGTGTCAAAGCGCACCCTCTTGAAATCTTCATTGTGATATTACTGGCCGGAAGTATGGCTGGAGTTGGAGGGATGATTTTGGCGATTCCAACCTATACGATTCTCAGGGTGATCGCTAAAGAATTCTTCAATAATTTTGAAGCGGTCCGGGCAATCACGCGCAATATAGAAGTCTGATAAGTAGTAAGACAGTATTAAGTACAAAGTACTAGGTACAGAGATGTGCTGACAATCAACGCTTTAGCAGTCTCTATACTTGATACTTAATACTGGGTACTTACTTATTAGGGTTGCTTTTATCAGATATTTTGAATTTTTACTCAAGCACGTATTCAAAATAGCAAAGTCGCCGCGTTCTGCTGCGCAGAACGGACGACTTTAGGCCAAAACTGGAAAGTCTTTATGGCGTGGACATGGGCTCAATGGCAAAGGAATTGACACGTCGCTCGTCCAGATAGTCGAGATCAGTGGTTCCATTAGTAGCTAATGCATTGACCCGTAGCTCCATCGAATAGGCAGCTTGAGTACAGCCTCCTAATATATCTTCAACCGGAATAGGCGTTACGTGATAATTGCCATCTCCTTGTAGATCAAATTTACCGGCATCCCAATCGCGACCGACAAGATAGAGTCCACTTTGGGTACTGCCTTGAGGGAGAGGGACGGTGATATTACCTCTTCGTAAATAGAGTCTGAAATCGGCAAAATTGCGTGGGTGAGCGGCTTCAAACTGAAGCGCTACTTGGGCTGCTGAGCTAGGATTACCATCACTGCCAACTGGATAAGGCACAAAACCACAGTTGGGATCGGCAGCATTGCCGTCGATTTCGGGCACTTCCAAATTGGCGACTACAGGAGCATTGTCGATTCGTACTTTGAAGCAAAAGACTCTTGCTCCGGTTTCGATTACATCTCCCGCACTAGTAGTCGCAGGGTGTAGATAGGCAGTTGCGTCGCCATTATCGTAAGTACTAAAGCTGTTGTCGATGGATTCAGGTACCTGAAAAGTACTATCAGAGACAGCCGCTACTACTGCGTTGCCAGCCACGATTTTCACCAACTCAAGTTTCAATTCATATAAGCCCGGATCGGTTAAAGTCGGCGTATCAAACCAGCCTGAGACATAGCGATCGGTCAAGGAGTAGCCTTGTACATTGCTTGGATCGAGACCGGGCAGATCAGCCGCATTACTAGGCGGAATCATAAAGGTCGGGACTTCATAAGCTGGGACTGGGCCTAAAGAATAGGCTTTTTTACCTCCGTTGTCCCGGTATTTGATGGAAACTTCGTGCTCAATGTGTTGCCATGTACCGAGATCGGTTGAGCCATCTGCGTTTTGTCGCTTGCGAAATGCCCAACGATAATGCGAGATACCGCTATCAATCAAGTCTTGGCTAAAGTGCACATAGAGGGGCAGTTTGCCACCAAATGGACGACGAAACACTTTATTGATCGGATCAGATTGGTTGAGGCCTAGTTCGGTAAGGCCGACCTCTCTAAAAGGCACTCCCTGAATATTGGAAACGGTATTGGCTTGATTGATTTTTGGGATGTAGGCGTGATTACCGATCTTTTCGACCACCGCAGCGATACCGGGAGGAGAATACAAATCTCCACAAGCATCGACGCGTGAATCTGTTAGACGAATGGTGATTTCATCACCGCAGTCATAGTTCCAATAGGTATTACAAGCAATCGGTGGACGGTAAACAGTGGTCCAAACACCTCCTATTTTGAACTCTACCCAGAAATATAAATCCGGTTGATCCTTGAAGCACTGATACCAAAAGCTAGTGTCAAAGCGACCATTGGCGTCTGTTTCGACTACCTTGATTTCATCACAACGATAGAAATACCGCCAGTAATGAGGCCAAAAACAGAGGTAAGGATGGATCAACTCAAAATTATTGGCCATGCTCAAACGTAGCTGATCTGCGATCGGACTATTGAGTTCTTGGACCAAAGCGTTCGGCAAGGCCGGTAACTGACTGATCGACTGTGCCGAAAGGGCTTTGATCTCAGGGATGGCGGTGCGCTCAAAATTGCCTTTGCCATTGAGGCGGAGCAGGGGCGTAGCGAGACGGGGAATATCAATGCGGGGGCCTGGATCTGGAATCGGAAGTTTTGGTTTGGGATATAATAACTCGTCTCGCAAACGATAGAGAATATCATCAGGTATGCGAGGTAAGATGTATGAAATGCGATCTACCTCACAGATGTGAACACGAGCTTCGCAGACGGGTTCATTTGAAAATGTGCCGTCTTCAAATACGGGTTTGATCGTACGACCACGCACTGGACAAAGCTTCCACAACCAAAACTTCCAAATCTGCTGTGGAATGAGCGGTAATGCTAATTGGTTATTACGAATGTTGATCGAAGGCGTAAAAGCCTGCAAGCGATTGAGGTAAGGGATGTCAATACTTTTGGCGAAGCCGCCATCGGGCATCGGGGTGATAAATACCTGACTTTGGTTGAGGGTGCGAGGGCTAAGGGCAAAATCACCGCGATCTTTTTTGATTTCAGATTTAGCGATTAATTTTCCGCGCCGGTCAAACGCAAAAGCAAAAAGTTGAAGTTCTCGTTCGGGCTTCCCTTCAAACTGGATGGAAAAGGCAAGTTTTTCCTTGGTTTGGGTTTTCATAAAAAAGATTCATTTAAGGGTTATTTTCCGGCTTTGGCTTTGGAAAGACGCGCCAGTAAAAAAAAATCCATCAAGGAGGCGTAAATTTATTGTGGGAGAAGAATCTGAGATATGCGTATTGTCTGGCTTTACTTCTGTATGATGTTGCCCCTATTTGTCTGGGGGCAGGACCCTGTATTGTCCCAATATTTTAGCAATAAAACGCTGCTCAATCCCTCTTTGGCTGGCTATGAAGGAGGCACTTTGGTCAATCTCAATTACCGCCAAGAACGATATTCCATCGCGGGCCAATCGGTTGAGTTTGACACCAATAACCTCAGCGCAGAAATTGCCTTACCCTGTTTACAATCGGCCTTGGCTTTGATGTATATCGACCGAGTGGAGGGAGAAGGATATTTGCGTTGGCAGAGCCTCAGTACGGCTTATGCATGGCGTTCGCGCGCGCGACCTGATCGCCTCAAACGAGATTGGGAATGGCGCTTTGGGATGCGATTGGCTTATAATTGGCGTAGCCTCAACTGGGACAATCTGGTTTTTAGTGAGCAACTAGATGCCATGCGCGGGATATTAGGCCCTACCAATTTGCCTTTGCCCGGAGACCTGCGGAGCAATACGGATTACTTCGATTTGCAAGCAGGTTATAGCTGGATTTACCGCAAGGGGGACAATCGTTTTCGGCTGGGCCTAACGCTCAATCACTTACTCCGCATCGAAAAAGCCGTAAGCGCGGCAGATGATACTCTACCGATGCGGACCACTTTACATACGTCCTACGTCCATAGGCTGACAATCAAGCAGATGAAACTCTATCTGATGCCTTTTGTCAGGATGGACATCCAACAAGGAGGGGCGATTAGTTTTCGACAGGCATTTCGATACCAAGCCTTGACCTATGGTTTGATTGTCAATACACGGACGATGCCTTCTTTTTGGGCTGGTGCTTGGTTGCAATCTTATCAGAGTTTTGCTAATCAGCCTTCCGTCCATGCGATGGTTTTTCAGGTAGGCTTTGAGTTTCCCGTAGGCAAATACCGTCAAAATCGTTCGGTTTATCGTTTTGGGATCAGCTATGATGTGCCTTTTGCAGGCTTAGCGGCGGGAGGGAGTAATATTTTGGAAGTTTCCTTGGCAGTACATTTTCCTCAAATGGCTCCGGGGCGTTGCGTCAGAGGAGAGAAACGTTATATCCCTGCTGCTAAATTCTGAGGGGAATTGTCTAATTTCCCGCCATCAAAAGCCTTTCCTCTAATATCGTACTCGTCATTTTGCTCAATCTCTTGGTCAAGCCTGCTTGGTTGTTGGTCGAGATGGTGCTGCAAGATGAAATCGGTCATGATGCTTGGGGCTCTTATGGCGCATTACTTTCCTTTGCTTTTTTGTTTGTTACGCTGGCCGATTTAGGGATCAACAATTATACGACCAAGACGTTGGCGGAGACCCCCGAAAGACTACGGACGGACTTCCCCCATTTTTTTTCTGCCAAAGTATTGCTGACCCTACTCTACCCACTGATCCTTTGGGGTTTGGGATGGTTGATTGGTTATCGGGGAGAGGAACTCGAGTTTTTGATGCTGCTATGCCTGATACTCGGCGGTATGCAGATTGCAGAGTTTATTAGGGCCAACTTTAGAGCTAAACAGCGGTTTACCCTTGATAGTATCCTTTCGGTCCTTGATCGACTATTGTTGATTGCAGTAGTCGCTTATTTGCTGATGCGTGACATCACCATCGGGCAGTTTATCTATGCGAGAGTCGCGGTAGTTGGGGTGATAATCGTGGCCTTTTATGCACTACTTATGGGGGCTTATGGTTGGATCAAACCGAGGCTCAATTTCAAAGCGATCCGCAAAGTGATCCAAGTGAGTTGGGGCTTTGCTTTGATGACGATCCTTTATTCTTTACATGATAAAGTCGATCAAGTGATGCTTGAGCGGCTGTATAGCAAAGCCGAAAACGGTCTTTATTATGGTGCGTACCGCTGGTTAGATGCTTTCAGTATGTATCTGTGGACTGTTTTGCCGATTTTCTTTGCGCGTTTTGCTTTCTTCAACAAAGAACCCCAAGAGCAAGAGCGATTGCTACATTTTGGCCAAGTGATTACGGCTTTGCCGATGATATTTGTCGGTGCGTTTGGGTGGTTTTATGGCGAGCAACTACTCTTTTTGTTTGAGCAAAGTAGCCCCGCCGAAATCGAAACTATGCGTCTTTGTTTGCAGGCATTGTTCTTGGCGGCACTGATGAACGGTATTTTTGCCATTTTTAGTACGTTTCTCACTTCAACTGGACACGTCAAAAGCGTCAATCTGATGGTCCTCGCTAGCCTTATACCCAATATCGGCTTAAACTTCTGGCTGATCCCCGAATATGGTGCGATTGCGGCTGCCTGGTCAACGGTCCTCAGCTATTCGATTATGAATATGCTTTATGTGCTTTATATCCACCAAAAACTGAGCATAAGCGTCCCTTGGCTGCAAATGATGAAACTTATTTCCGCTGCCGCGATGTTGTTTGTCGGCTTCTGGGCCTTGGGTCAAACAAGTTTAGAATGGTATTGGGTCAGTCTGATCGCGGGTCTTTCATTTACGATATATTGCTATCTGATTGGCTTGATTTCTTGGAAGGTGTTCAAGGCGTTTTAACCTTTTAGATACCCAAATACTTACAAGCGACATATTAGTGGGGATATAAATGTATCTTATCCAACAGACAAAAATTTATGATAATTGAAATCTCTGATAGTATTATTGAACAAACGGGACTGGATAGTGATGAATTACTTTTAGTTTTAGCGATACAGCTTTTCTCAGAGAATCGTCTCAATATTAAACTGGCCAGTGAGTTGAGTGGTAAAAATATTGTGGCTTTTGAAAATGAGCTTATCAAACGAAATATTCCAATGCACAGTCCCGGCGATGAAGTTGAAAGAAAACTTCGAGTTATCGATAAACTCGATAACTTTGATGTTCGTGATACGATAAAATGATTTTTTCAGATTGCCTCCTCATATCTGCCATCTTAGCCTCCTCAATCCGTTACTCCATCCGCGGATCTATTACAAACATGCCCTCAGTACTAAACTAGCAGGCTATAAAGTCTCTGTCATTGCCCAAGGAGTCGGTACGCCACGCTTTGACGACAATGGCATTCATTTATTACCCTTAGCTCCTTTTGCACGGCTATCCGCCGAACGCTTGAGTCGAAAACGGCAACTCCTACAAATGGCTTTGGCGCAAGAAGCAGATATCTATGTTTTGCATAGCCCTGAGCTTCTGAGCCTTGGCCGTAAACTCAAAGCCAAAACCGGCGCCAAAATCATTTACGACGTCCATGAAGATTATCGTATCAATCTCAAACATGCCACTTATTATCCTTGGGGGCTCCGCGATTTGATGGCCGCATATACCCGCTTCGCGGAACGTCAGGCCGTATCTTGGCTCGATGGTGTCATTTATGCCGAGAGTTGTTACGACAATATCCTAAGCGTTCCTGCAAGGAAAAAACTGATCCTACAAAATACTTATACACCCAGAGTTGCAGATGAAACGGCTGATATTGTGATTCCTCAAACGCCCTATTTATTATTGAGTGGCACGATCGCAGAGGAACGTGGGCTTTGGGAGAGTCTGGCGAGTTGGGAGGCGCTCAATGCAGTACGTCCGATGAGATTAGTGATTGCGGGGCATTGTCAGTTGCCAGATTTATTAGCTCGTCTCCGCGGCTACATCGCCGAACGCCAAATCGAAGACTCTGTACAGATCATCGGTGGAGAAGATTATGTCTCTCCTACCAATATCCAGCGATTGATCCAGCATTCTTATGCAGGTATGTTTCTCTATCGCTCGCAAGCCAATTTGATCGGCAAATATCCCACCAAGCTATTTGAGTATCTCGCTTTTGACAAGCCATTGATCTATACCGACCATCCACATTGGCAGGCATTTGACCAAAAGGTAAGGCTAGGCGTTCCCTGGAAGGGTGAAACCAATATATCCTCTCTGCTCTCAGAGCTTGATGCTTGGCAGCAAAATCCACCCCAACATAGCCCCGAACAATACCTTTGGGAAGCGAATGAAGAAAAATGGTTTTGGGCGTTTTTGGATAAATTATAGGCTAAGCACCATCATCTTCATTCCCAATGAAAAGTCTCTCTAACCTCTTACTGCTCGGCGATCCACGACTCTACGAAGTCTGCGATCCGATCCTCCCTAGTGAACTCCCTCAAGTCTCCGACTGGGTCGCTGATCTTCACCAAGTGATGGCCGAAATCCGTGCCAAATACAACTTTGGTCGGGCTATCGCGGCTCCCCAACTCGGGATCATGAAGCGTCTGATCTATATGAACATTGATCGCCCCGTCGTTTTTATCAATCCGGTGCTAGAAAAGCTCAGCGAAGAGAAATTTGAGTTATGGGACGACTGTATGAGTTTTCCGCATTTGCTCGTTCGCGTAGAGCGGCATCAGAGCCTCACTATCCGCTATCGCGACCAAAATTGGCAGGAGCAAAGCTGGGAGATGAAAGACGACTTGGCAGAATTGCTACAGCATGAGTACGACCATCTCAATGGAGTGCTATGCACCATGCGAGCAGTGGATGATAAGGCGTTTAAGTGGCGCTAAAAAACAAACCCGACCGCTAGGAGCAAGTCGGGTTTTAGGGCGTTTTCAATATGTTGATATAAAGGTAGTTGAACAGGTTTGGGTGGGATAGCGCATTTGTCCGCAATCTTGAAATCTCGGGTTTATACCTACGCCATAGGTATTTATACCTAAAGGCTCAGATGTAAAAAGAGGTTGACTCCTAATGATTCTCTGCCGATATGAATTTGATTCATTTCATAACCGGCTTGGAGGGCTAGCTCAATCAATTGATTCTCAGAACGATGGTGGAGGTACCACTCTCCAAACACTTCCATATAGCAGCGTGACGGATTGTAGGAAGAGAAATTCCCGACGATGATTTTGCCATTTGGCTTGAGCCAAGTTTTCATCCGTTTGAGCAGATAGACAAATAATTTGTCGCTGAGATAGTCAAACATACCTGCTGACCAGATCAAATCGTGAGTTTGGGATGCCTGATAGCGGAACACATTGGATTTGACAAATTCAAGCTGATCGCTATATCCGCTGAGTAAATCTTGGGCATATGCCAATGCTTTAGGATCTGCGTCAAGACAAGTATTGAAAAAGGTATGTTGAGGTAGACTTTGATAAAGTTCTAATATCTCACGGGCAGGGCCACTTGCTAGGGTCAAAATCGAGAAGTCATCTTCTGGATTTCTAATAATGAGTTTAGCAGCCTGTTCCTTAAAGTAATGTTTACGATTACGGACGGCTTTGGCCCCAGCTAATTCATGAAAGCATAAATCCCAGTTCCGATATTGTGGATGGGGACAGACTAGATATTGGTAAATATATTCGATCAGCATAAAATCCCCAGCATAGCCCTCTGGTTTGTTGAGAGAGCGACCGTTAACAGAATGTGCCAAATATGTTTCGCCTAGACAACGGCTGATTTCTGCTAGGTCTTCCTTATTAATTGTTTCTGAAGCTAGGGAGGCTAGTATTTGCCTCGAAAACTGTTCTAAATAAGGCAAGTCCTCTGGACAAGGCCCTCCCTTACGATCAAGATGGAGTATGATATTGATGATCGCTTCTTTGCAAAGGGGAAGACCATTTTGGGAGCAAAGCAAAGGCGATGATAAAGCAATAGGCTTTGATGAAGCATCAACAGTAGCTGTGGAAAGGAGGCGTCGTGAATGCATAGCTTTGGGGTTATTCTAATCAATGATCAAAGCTAGCCCTGCTAATTAGGATGCAGTAGAGCGTTTCTATCGTTTTTTTTTATTAGGGAATCACGGAGACTCTTTTGGGAAATTACGGATACTTATAGGGGTTTATACGGTATTTGCTATTGTGCATTTGTAAGAGCCAATCACAGAGGATATATTCAGGAAAATGCTAGATATGCTATCTTTAATTCCCTCCATTGAAATCCTGATGCTTGCGCTAGTCGTATTGCTGCTTGGAGGACTATCGCTAAGTTTTTTCCATTACCGAAAAGTGCGTGCTCAACTTCATCAGTTAGGTTTAGAAAATGAATACCAAAGACATACGATTCAGGTATTGATTCAAAACCAAGAAGCGGAAAGAGATCGTTTAGCCAGAACTCTTCATGACGAAATCGGAGGTAGCCTTTCTACTGCCAAGTTGCAAATGCAGCGGCTCAAAAAGCGCTTATCTACGCAGCCTGATGTGGTGATTTTTGAAAAAGATATTTCGAACCTCATCCATGGCATATTGAGCCGCATTCGCTTTTTATCGGAAGAGTTACGCCCACCACTATTAGAGCGATTTGGCCTTTCGGTATCGCTTAAGGACTTATTTGAACAGATGAAGTCTCATACAGGCGTTGAAATTGACCTTTATGTCCAAGGAGAAGAGAAAAGATTAAAATGGGTCACGGAATTGAGTGTCTATCGCGTTTTTCAAAGCCTATTGTTGGAGGCTCAGCCGCTATCCGCGGAACGCCAAATTATGATCTGTCTGAGCTATTTAGAAAAAGAAATCTGCGTATTTTGGCAGGATAATCAAGAAGGTGGAGATGGACCCAATTCGCAAATCTCTTGGCAACTTGAAAATTGGCAGCGTATCAAAAGCCGTATTGAAAATATGGGAGGAAGTCTGGTTCATGATTCAAATAGTTTAGGCAACAATTTGATCGAATTGCGTATTCCCCTCCAAAACCAAGCTAAACACACTTACAAAACTTCAATTCCCAACTCATGAAGATTGCCCTCGTTGACGACCACAAACTTTTCCGTAAAGGCATGAGAGCTCTTTTGGAAGAAATAGATGGCCTAGAAGTGATTTTTGAAGCAGCCAATGGGCAAGAATTACTTGATCATATGGCTGAACAGCAAGCTGAAATTATTCTCCTTGACCTAGAAATGCCGGTCATGGATGGGGTGACAGTCTTGCCTAAAATCCAATCGACTTATCCTAATACAAAAGTCCTCATCCTCTCGATGCACCAAGACGATCAGTTTATCGTCCATTTGCTAGAACAAGGTGCGCATGGATATTTACTCAAGGATACAGAGCTAGAAGAGTTGGAAGATGCACTCGAATGCGTCAGAGACAACGGCTTTTACTTCAATGACCGTACTTCTCGCGCAATGCTCTCGCGACTTACTCGCCGTCAAAAAATCAAGCCCACTTTTGGACACGTAGAACCTCTCTCAGATCGTGAAACAGAAGTGTTGAAATTGATTTGTGAAGAATTCACCACTGCCGAAATTGCGGACAAATTATTTTTAAGCCCTCGTACGATCGAAGGTTATCGCAATCGTCTCCTCGAAAAAACGGGAGCCAAAAATACTGCGGGTCTTGTCGTATTTGCTGCTCGACAAGGTTATTTAGATAAAATGTAAACCGCAGCTTCCTCCCAAGCGTTCCGCGAAGCGGGCTAGGAAAGGGATAAATCAAAACAAGAATCGCGAATCTATAAAGTCGCGGCCTATTGCAAAGTCGAGCATGATCGTATAAGTGTACCCCTCATTTGCTAATTGAGATGTACCCTATCCTTCAGCATTGGACATTGAAATTCTACATTGAAAATTGATCACCTTCCGATATAAGTCTCGGGCCTTAAGCTCCTGAGTTCAGCTTTCACAGTTTCGCTCACGTCAAGCCCTTCCACAAAAACGGCTAAGCTCGCCTCATTGATACCGGCATTGCCACGGGTAAGGTCGCGCAGGGTCTCATAAGGGTTGGGATAGGCTTCGCGTCTGAGGATCGTTTGTATGGCCTCTGCGAGTACTGCCCAATTGTTGTCCAAGTCTTTTTGGAAGGCCGCTTTATTGACGAGCAGTTTGCCAAGTCCTTTGAGTAGAGAGCCTTGAGCGAGATAGGCATATCCCAAGGCCACCCCAACGTTCCGTAAAACGGTGGAATCGGTCAAGTCACGCTGTAGGCGAGAGATTGGCAGCTTACGGCTCAAAAATTCCAATAATGCTGTGGATAAACCACAATTGCCTTCGGCATTTTCAAAATCAATGGGATTGACTTTGTGAGGCATTGCGGATGAACCTACTTCACCAGCTTTGACTTGTTGCTTGAAATAGTCTTGGGAGATATAAATCCACATATCTTGACAAAGATCTATCACGATAGTGTTGATGCGTCTGAGACAATCAAAGATCCGCGCTAGGCCATCATAGTGTTCGATCTGGGTCGTTGGAAACGAACGCTGGAGTCCGAGAGACTCACTGACAAAATGATGTGCAAATTGATGCCAATCCGTCTCTGGATAGGCGATAAAGTGAGCGTTGAGGTTGCCGGTAGCGCCACCAAATTTGGCAGGATAAGGGAGCGTCTTCAACTCATCTACTTGGTTTTGTAGTCTCACCACAAACACCTGAATCTCTTTGCCCAAATTAGTAGGGGAGGCCGCTTGTCCGTGTGTGCGTGCGAGCATAGGGATCGACTTCCAGCGTTCGGCAAAGCCGGCTAGCAGAGCAATGATCTCCTCTATGCGAGGGAGATAGACTTGTTGGATGGCATCCCGAATCATCATCGGGTTGGCCGTATTGTTGATATCTTGAGAGGTAAGCCCAAAATGGACGAACTCTTTATTTTGGATAAGATTTTGGCGTCCAGCGGCTTCGATCTTTTCTTTGATCAAATATTCGATTGCCTTTACATCATGATTGGTGATCGCTTCGATCTCTTTTACGCGTTCCGCGTCAGCGTCTTGAAACGATAGATAAAGCGAACGCAAAAAACTTTGATCGTCTGCATTGAGAGCATTTAAGGGACGCGGCGCTTGCTCATGTAGGGCGATCAAGTATTCGACTTCTACCCAAACCCGGTAACGGATCAATGCTGCTTCACTAAAATAAGGTGAGAGAGCGGCTGTTTTGGACTGATATCGGCCGTCTAGAGGACTGAGAGCGTGGATAGGGTTGAAAGACATGATGTTGCTTTGCGAAAAGCTGCAAAGATAAGGTCTAGTCGCCAGAAATAATAGATGGATTGACAACGCTCTTGTCAAGAAACCGTAGGGAAGAAGAGGTGAGGTCTATCCATTTGATTTTGTCGCAATAAGTATCAAATGGCATCCAGATCACTAGCTGATAAAAGTAATCTTCGTTTTCACAGACGCAAATTCGATAAAACAAATCCATCTGGGCAAGGTTTTTGCCTGATGTATAATAGTCTCCATATTGGATATGGACCCCATGTTGGTTGGTAAATTCGGTGGAGGCTATTTGACGTACTGAATCGATATGTTCGAAAGCACTTCTTTGAAGATGGTCAAAATAGCCATTTAGCTTGAGCTGCTTACGCTTGATTTCTCCGAGATTTTCTTTGGAATCTTCGAGTCCAATTACGTAAAACAACACCTCAGTATCGTAATATTGGAGGCTAGCGTAGTCATGCATTTCATAGCCTGGGACAAGATTGTCCGGCAATTGGATGCTATAAAGACTATCGATCGTCAGTGTAGTAGCCAGGGTTGCTGCAGGTTCTTGGTTGCAGGCTAGACCTGAGATTGTGACGATCAAGATCACGTAAGCGTGTCGGTTCACAGCTTAAATGTACGGGAAATCAGACAATTTTCTGTATCTCGTGTGCAGGAATATTGGGAGATGAGACAGTATTTCGAAAACCGTTCTTTTGACAATAAGGGTTAAATCCTTACAAGCCAGCGACTTATTTGATCCGTTGGGGATGTATTGGCGACAATTGGCAGCATAGTTGTCTATTTTTCGACCAAACTAATATCATGTCTTACATGATGCTTTTATCATCGGATCTATCACAAACTGTAATTTCCTTTGATTTTACAAAAACTGTATATTGAAGCCTATAGAGCTTTGCAAAATTCTTACCATATCTAGATGAGTGTAATGAAAGCAGTCCATTTGCCGGAAGAAAAACTGAACGAACTCGCCCGGGAAGTCAGCGAATCTCTCCTAACGCGCCATACTTTTAATGATGGGGTGATAAGAGGGGAGGAATTGTCTGCCTTTACTGAACATGAACAAATAAATAAATTTTTGCTGTTTCAGGTCTACCAGGTCTGGAATATGCAGATATCTAAACTGAAGCATCCATTCTTCGATTTTGAGCATGTTGAAATCGAAGATGCTTTGAAGGAGCTTCGTAATCTCCTTTCGCGTCATATTTTGATTGCTAAGGATGATTTTCAGCCTTTGCTACAAAGAGCGGTTTACAACAATCTTAAATTGTTGCTTGATCCACATGATGCCTTTAGTAGCTTCTTTTTTGTCAATGGTAATCAGACTTCAGTCGATCTGTTTGGCCGCTATGTGCCATTCTTCTCAGATTTAGACTTCGTTGTCAATAGTATTCTTAAGTATTGCCAGAAAAACGAATTTACGAGTGTCTCCAAAGACACCTTTTTCGAAAAGATGGATCGCGTTTTTGCCTTATATAGTCAAAAAAGCGGACAGCATATCGATGAGTATCGTGACAGCATCCTACAAAAGCTAAGTGGCAAGTCTCTCGCTGATATTGGCGGTATCGCTTTGGCGGAAGAAGCTCGTTTGGAAGCGGAACGTAAAGCAGAAGAAGCTCGCTTAGAGGCCGAAGCACAGGCTGTCAAAGACGCTGAAGCGGCTGAAGAGGCCAAAGCAGAAGCTGAAAGCCGTCGTCTAGAGGAAGAAGCTGCACGCCTAAAAGCTGAAGAGGAAGCTCGTCGTTTAGAAGAAGAAGCACGGCTTAAAGCAGAGCAAGAGCAGCGTGAAAAAGAAGAGGCTCAGCGTAAGGCTAGTTTATTTGATACTTTGGCGGTTGCTAAAGCAGCGGACGTCTTTGATATTGACTTGGAAGATGAAGACGATCTCCTAATTGAGGAGACTGAATCTCCAGAGCTTGAAACGCCCGCCGAAATTGAAGAATCTGTAGTAGAGGAAATTGCTCCCGTTGCAGAAGCCGAAGTAGAAGCGAGCGAAATAGTTGAAGAAATTGTAGAGGCCACTCCAGAGCCGACTACTTTTGATTTGGATGATGATGAGCTTGAAGTTGTAGAAACTGTTGAAACAACTGAAGCCGTCGTTGAAGCTGAAGAAGCTGTTGTTGAAGAAACGCTTGAAGAAGTTGTTGCAGCAGTCGAAACCGAAACTAAGATTGAGGAAATCCAAACCAAGGTTGAGGAAGAGGTAGCTGAAGCAGACGAATTCCTTGAAATGGCTGCAAGCATGGAGCCTATCGAGGATGAAGAAGAAAAAACCAAAACCATTTTAGACAGCTTTATCGAAAAGCAATCTGAAAATGGTAAGCATATTGCTCCTTCTATTTTAGAAAGCGTAACTGAGGAAACTGAAGAGGTAGTAGATGATTCTGAATCTACTGTATCTTTCTTAGATCGCTTTTTGAACCAAAAAGAGGAAACTGAAGAGGTTGAATCTGTTGCTGCTGTTGAAGAAGTAGCTGAGGTCGTGAAAGAGGAGATTATCGAAGTTGTCGCAGAGGAAACAGTTGTAGAGCCAGAACCAACTCCCGAACCAGAGCCAACTCCCGAACCAGAGCCAACTCCAACTCCTGAACCGATAGTTGACGAAGCCCCTTCGGTAATCAGTGCCGCAGAATCTGCTAGCTGGGAAATCACAGAAGAAGAAAAGCCAGCTTCGATTCTAGATAAGTTGCAGAGTAGTTCTCAAACTATTGCAGATCAGTTTGCTCCTGCACCTACCAATGCTGGTGTCAGCACTTCGGTAAATGGCAATCGTAAGATTTTGCTAGAAGAGATTCCGATTCATAAGCAATACCAATACGTCCAAAAGGTATTTGATGGCAACAATGTGCGTTTTCGCGTTATCGTAGAGAAAGTCAACAATGCCCAAAACAAATCCGAAGTAGAGTCATTGGTGAAAAAGTATATTCTTAGCAATGACAATCTCAATCCAGATGATCTGGTAGTGAGCGAGTTTATCAGTTTGCTACGCAATCGGTTCTAAGCAATTAGAAACCATATAATACAAAGAGGGCCTTACCATTATCTGGTAAGGCCCTTTATATTTAGGCGTAAATTTGGAACTATTAAGCTTCCCAATCTTCAACGGGGATTCGTTCGATTGTTTCTCCGTCTTCATTGACAAAGGTATTGTCATCCTGAAACTCAGTTTCTGGTAGATCGGCTAAAGGAGAAGCTTCTCCCCAAGCGAGTATCGGCAAAAATATAGGGTAGAGAAATAATAGCCCAAAGCCAAAAGCTTCACTACGGCCAAATTTCTTACTCATTTCAAGAGACGTTATCGCCCAGGCAAAGAAAGAAACGATAGGAATGAAATAGAGGAGCATAAACCATCCTGACTTACCTATTATTTTACTTACTACATATAAATTATAAATAGGGATCAGAGCTTCCCAACCCTTCCGGCCAGCTTTTTCAAATACCGTCCAAACGGCAGCGATCATAAATAAAGCAAGGCCTGCAGCAAGCGAGATGGCAATATATTCTTCCATGACAATTTTTATTAAACGTGGATACTTACTGTACGGAGAATTTGTGCCAGAGGTTAAAGTCGTTCATCGAATTATGTAAGTATTTCGCCGAAAAAAAATGGCCGTCTGTCGGAAGTTGCCCTAACTTCTTACTTTCAAGATCGTACTAACTATATGGAACAATCCCCAGCTTCCGTTATTCAGCTTGTTCAGCCTTTTACTAGCCTGTTCCGTTCTTCGCGCCTATCAGAGGATCATCGCGAAGACGGTTATTATCAATTAGTGCTTGCCCCCAGAGGGCTATCCTTGTTGACCTTCAATCGTTTTGCATTAGGGGCCTTATCCTTTTCTACTCAGTATTATGTTTTTCACGATGACCCGAGCCTAGCGCGTTATATGACGCCTGATATGTGGTTGAGTACCATTGTCATCAGTCTGCTCGGTTTGTGGAGTCTTTACGCTGGTATCAATGGCCTGAGTGAATCACAGACTCTATCGTTCCGCGAAGGGGAAATTCACTTTACTCGTGATCGATTATTTTTCCCTCAGACTCAAGTTTTTGTCTTAGATGGTATTGCCTCACTACAATTTCGTGATGTGGCTATGTTTAGAGATCGTGTCATCGCTTTGGATGTGCCGACGCTCAAAAATTGGGAAGGAGAACAAATTTCTTTTTTTGAGTATGCAAGCTTTAGTGAAAAAAGAGCCGCAATGCGTATGATTGATGCGGCAGTCTACGCTCAATAATTTTAGCGCTTCTCCGTTATCTGTTTATATTAAGTATCGAATTGATTCTTCGCCGGGGCTGGAGTTGAATCAATCATATAGCCTTGATGCGATTTATGTATCGAAACGCCTCTTTACTCAGCCTCACTCTGTGCTCCATGTCCTTTTTTTCGCTTTCTGCTCAATTTTCGGTTGAGTTAGATAGTCTTAGGTCTGCGCTTCGCGCAACGACAGCAGACACCGCTAGGGCCACGATATCGGCTCATCTGTCCAAAAATTTTATTTTAGAAGGCATTCATTTTGACTCGGCTCGTATTTATGCCTTGCAAACGGTAGCCCTAGCCGAAGAATACCAATATTTGCCAGCATTAGAGAAGGGATACTTTACCCTCGCCTTTATTGATTGTTCCGAGCGCAAGTTCGAGCAGGGACTGATCAACTATCATAAAGCCTACGATATTCTACTCAAAGTAGGTAAAAATGCTGCCCTTAGCACCGTGCTCAACAATATCGGCAAGATTTATTTTGACCAGGGGGCCTATGACGATGCACAAAAATACTTTTTAGATGCGCGTCAGATGGCGGAGCAACACCAAGATACTAGCATGATGATTGCTGCGCTCGGCAATATTGCTATCCTACGTAATCTCCAAGAAGAATTTAGCAGCAGTAGAGCCTATTATTTGGAGGCGCTTACTTTATGCCGCTTGAGTCATGATCCCTTCGGGGAACTCTCAATTGTCCAAAACCTCAGCAGTCTCTATGAGCATTTTGATGAGCCAGATAGCGCGCTTTGGGCAGTACAGCGCTCCTTAACTCTCGCTGATCAATTAGGATCACAGGGCGGCCGGATAAGAGCATTTGCTTCTCTTGCCAAATTGAGGATCAAGTCCCAGCAATACCAAAACGGTTTAGACGTCATCGAAAAAGCCTTGCCTTTATGTGATCCGACTCACCAAAGCACTGAATTATGTTTGCTTTATCAGTTGAAACTGGAGGCATCTATGGGGCTTAAGCGTTGGGGCGAGGCCCAAATAGCGGGAAATCTTTGTCTCTCTCATGCACAAAGCTCTGGCCTACTCTCCAATATTGCTATTGCTCACCAAAGTCTGCAAGCCTATACTTATGCGAGAGGCGATTTTACGGCAGCGATGGCACATCAGGAGGTTTACTATCAGATGAGAGATAGCCTACTGTCCCAGGAACGCCAAGCTAAGATGGACGAGTTGATGACTGCTTATGAGACTGAGAAGAAGGACCGCTCCATCGCGGAACTCGGCCAGAAGAATCGGATTCAAGAGCTTGAAATTTCACAAAAAAACTATCTATTAATTCTGCTCTTAGCGATAGCCTCGCTAGTAGGGTTTGGCATCTATTTTATCTACCGCCAAAAAAGCTTAAAGGAGACGCAAGCAAGGATGGAGGCGCAACAACGGCTTTTACAGACACAAATGAATCCGCATTTTTTGTTTAATGCCTTATCTGCGATCCAAAGTCTGATCTACGAACAAGATGATCCAGAAGAGGCGGTATCATATTTGGCTCGCTTTGCAAAACTCATGCGCCTGATCCTTGAAAACAGTCGTGAATCATTCATTCCCTTGGAGCAGGAAATCCGCACCTTAGAACTTTACCTAGACCTACAAAAACTGCGTTTCGAAGATAGTTTTAGTTATGAGATCGTGCTTGATCCTGATATGGATACTGAAAGTCTGCAAATCCCCCCGATGTTTGCCCAGCCGTTCATTGAAAATGCACTCGAACACGGTTTCAAGCAAGCTGGAGGCGGGCATATCCAAATACGGTTTCGACAAGGTTCTGATCACTTAGAGTTGATCGTCGAGGACAATGGCATCGGCCGAGAAGAAGCTTTTCAACTCAATCTCTCCACTGGACATCGGTCTTTGGCTACCGAAATCATCACAGATCGTCTGAAACTGCTTTCAGACCGAGTCAAGCAGCAGTTTGAGTTTCAGGTCACTGACCTTAAAGGCCCTAATCAACACCCTATTGGCACTAAAGTGAGACTTTCCCTACCTCTCATTCAATCATTTTAACACCAGACTTGTATGCGCACCCTCATCATTGACAATGAACCCAAAATCGTCAAGGGACTCCAACATATGTTAAAAAGACACTGTCCTTCGATCCAACTGGTAGGAGTTGCTAGAGGAGTGGAGGACGGACTAGACAAAATCGCCGCCCTGCGTCCAGATTTGATTTTTTTGGATGTTGAAATGGATGACGGAACCGGAATAGACTTGCTGCAAAAATTAGAGCAACGCCATTTTCAAGTCATTTTTATCACTGCCTACAATCATTATGCATTAGATGCTTTTCGTTGTAGTGCGATTGACTTTTTGCCCAAGCCGATTGATCCTTTAGACTTGAGTAGGGCTGTGCAAAAAGCCCAGCTGTCTGTCCATCAATCTTTTGCTCAAGCTCGCTTAGAAGTGCTTTTGTCGCAGCCTGCTGCAGCCTCTACTCGTAAGCTAGTGCTACGTGATACAGAGAACTACCATGTCGTTCCCGTAGGGAGTATCATACATTGCCAAGCTGAAGGGAGTTATACTCGATTTTACTTAGAAGGAGGATGTGAAATATTAGTTTCCAAAAACCTCAAAGAATACGAAAAACTGCTCCAATCCTCAGGCTTTTTTCGACCGCACAACTCCCATTTGGTCCATCTTGATCATATCGTCCGGCTCAACAAAGCCGATTGTATTTTGGTCCTTAATGATGGAACTGAGATTCCCGTCTCTACGCGTAAAAAGGAACAGCTGATGAAGCTCCTCACCGCACAAGGAGGATAGAGTAAGTTGAATGGCCGAAAAAGTAAGGGGCTATTGTATTGCAAGGGCTGCCCAAGCGTTCTGCGAAGCAAGGAGAGAAAGAGCTAATACCGATTGCCCCTCGTCTTTTTTGATTGAGAGACTTCCCAATGCTAGTCTCTAGCATTTACTAATCCTGCTTCTTTCTCCTTTCCCACTACTTTTTTCACCCATGCGATCAAGTCCGTACGAATTTGTGTAATCTGAATAAGGGTTTTGTCATTTTTGGCGCTAAGGCGATTGTGTCGCCAAGTAGCCCACCACTTCTTGACCCATTCAGAATAGCGTATCGCAAAGCGACCCGTAAATAGGGCTGCTCCTAAATAGGCCATTGCCCAAGTAAAGTTAGCGGTCGCAATCCAAACGATAATGGTCAATAGTAGATAAAAGACTGGAAAAATAAAGTAAGCGGCCAAAGCCGTGATGGAACTATAAAAGTGATCGTCTTTGAAAAATTTCCGCGCTGGCCACCAACTTGCTTTATAAGGGATGTAATTGTTGACTAGGCCAAATAAGAAGAATGGTAGGCCCAGCAAAAGTAATAATTCTTGCCCCAATATTTTGCCTAAACCATGCGGTCCTTTAGAGATTGTATGGTCTCTGATTTTGAGCTTTTTAAGCCCTTCTTCATAGGTCAACATCTGTTCTTGGAGCTGATCTATCTGTTCAGGATCTGTTTCGACCTTTGCTTCCAGTTTCGCTACTATTTCTTTTGAAGCCGCTAGCTGAGCGGAGAGGTCATTAGATTTTGCTCCCTGAGCAACGGCTAATTCGGGCGCGAACATCTGTTGCAAGCCATGAATGAGCGGGTAATATGGCTTATTACGGATGTTGACTACCTGATTGCCAATACTCGTCCGGATATCCTTGAGAGCGGTAGTTAAGCCTTTGGATTCATTTTGCTGATGAAGTTCGTAGTAATCTCTGAGATTGATTGCTTCGCCAAAATTGATAAATAAATCTCGGTGAAACTTGATGTGATTCGTATAATTCAAGCCGATAGGGATTACATAAATATCTTTTTGATATTCACTCTTTATGGCTGCTTGGAAACCAATTCTAACAATCCCCTTCTTTAGTGGCCGAATGCGTAATGTACGGTCATGATTCCCCTCGGGGAACAATAGGATCACATCATCTCGATCTAATATATCGACACACTTATCAAAAATGGCAGCGTTTTTCTCTACGATATTGGGCAAATTGTCGCGTTGTCGATAGACAGGCAACATCTTGAACAAACCCAACATGACTCCTTTAAAACGATGATTAAATACATCCGAACGAGTCAAAAAAGTGGTTTGCCTTTTATGGTTAGCTGCATAAATGACATTGAGGGCGTCAATCAATGCGTTTTGGTGATTTGCTGCAAAAATAACCGGCTTATCCCTTGGGACTTTGTCATAGCCTTCAATCTGGATTCTACGATAGAATCCGCGGATCATTGGATAGATAATTAGCCGCCTGAGAAAACGATATGCTTGTGAGTATGTGGACATAGGAGAACGCTAGGTCCGCAAAGATATAGATATTGTCGGAAATTAGTTTTCTGCGACTACTGCCGGAGACCTCTTGGACCAGATCATTGCTAGACTGATGCCTGCGATAAGGTGCCAAACGCCCCAAAGCGCTGCAATCAAGGCCATGCCACCCAAGCCGTCAAATAAAGTCCCAAAAACTAAAACTAAGGCCACCCCTGAGTTTTGGATACCCGTTTCGATACTGATAGAGCGACGGTCGCGTTGCGGAGCCCGCACGAGATACCCACTCATATAACCTGTCAAGAGGCCCAAAGCATTGTGCAAAAACACAATCCCAATCACATAAGGCACATATTTCCAGATAAACTCCCAATTGCCGACTATCGCTGCTACCACATAGCTCGCAAAGATCAGTAGAGACAAGGCTTGGATGGGCTTGAGCGCTTTTTTTGTAAAAGTGGGGAACTTACTCGCCGTCCACATACCTACCACCAATGGTAGCCCTAAGACTAGCAGGACCTTAATAAAGATCGCCAGCGGGTCCATATCAATATCGTCATATAACATTTGAGCGGCAGGCGGATACATGCTAGCCCAAAATGTGAAATTGAGTGGTGTCATGAAGATTGACAAGACCGTCGCGATTGCCGTCAATGAAACCGATAAAGCGACATTGGCTTTGGACATTAAGGCGAGAAAGTTGGAAACGTTGCCTCCAGGGCAGGCCGCGACCAAAAACATCCCTAAGGCCATACTCGGGCAAGGCTCAAGGATATAGACCAATACCCAAGTCAAAGCGGGTAAGAACAAAAACTGTGAAGCTACTCCTGCCAAGGGGATTTTTGGCTTTGCAATAACCCTCTGAAAGTCCTCCCATCGTAAATTGAGCGCCACCCCAAACATGATAAATGCCAAGGTGAAGTCAAGCAATATTAGACTTCCCTCAGAAAAATTTAATCGTATGGCGTCAATTTCTTCACACATGGATTTCGGTTAAAAATTCTTCAGTTCCGTGAAACGGAGAAAGTATACCTTCTTTGCCGCTTCGCGGAACGCTTGGCGCTAGTCCTTCACTCGATTGAGGGCCATCGCCTTCAACATCCAACGTGCCAATGGCTTGCTCGAATCCTTACGCTTTTTGAGATTGAGGTAGAAGTTCCACTTCTTAGCGATGGGTACTTTGTGAGTTTCGACAAATTCTAGTAAGGTACCATCGGGATCTTCGATATAGCTAAACAGACCCGCTGCTTCGCCCATATCAAATGATTTGCCTAGTGCAGTGGCGCTATCTACGGTAAAGGGATGGCCTAATTCAGCGCAACGTTCGCGCAGCGCATCCATACCTTGGATATCATAGCAAAGGTGGATATAGCCTAGGTCGCCCCAAAGACGACCCTCAAATATTTTTTTAGGTTCTCGGTCCAAGACCTGCACCAATTCGAGCGCAGTATGTCCCAGCATCGGTGAGAACGGCCCACGCATTGGTTTGCTGTGAGTGATCAGCATTCTACGAAAACGTCCTGTACCACCGGGCATGCCAGCGATGTCGCTAAATTCGCCCGTTTCGTCGTAAATGATCTGATCGTAACCTAGGAGATTGGCATAAAAAGCTTGCGAAGCATCCACATCACTTACTCCAATCACACAACCGCTAGGTCCGCCGATGTTTTCCGTTTTGGGACGGAACCAATCATCGCTACTATGCAACATAAAAGGATTGCCATAAGGATCTTCTACCCATAAAACCGGATTGCCACCGGGATCGTTTTGAGTAGAGCTGAGTATCGTCACGCCTTGCGAACGTAAAGTCTTTTCAGCTTGAGCGACGTCTGCGCACTTGATACGGCAGGCGTATAGTCCTAAATCTCCCGCTTGGACTGTGAAATCCGGAGGAACAGGAGTACGATTGGTGTATTGCCAGATTTCCATCCCCGCACCACCCACTCGATTGAGGGCTAGCACAGCATGTCGGCTTTGAGGTTTGTTGTCGGTATAAGGCAGCATGAGATTGGCCTCGGCTGCTTCTTCGAAGATCGGCACATCCATGTTGAAGTGCTGGCGGTACCATTTCCAGGCGGCGTGTACATCAGAAACTCCGATGCCAATTTGTTGAATGCCACCGATTGTATAATTCATATGCTTAGGGAGATTTTGGCTTTGCAATATAGCAAGATTTCATTCAAGGGAGAGTGGCTTAGCTGGCTTCTATACGGAGTGCTAACCAGCGAAAACCGCCTGGCCAAAAGCGTTTGAGCCAGTACATAATCCTATCTGCTTTCCCGATGATAACTTCTGCTTTTTGGCGTTCCACAGCGTGGAGAACCTTCTTGGCACATACATCCGCAGGCAATCCTTTTACTTGACCGGGATCTAGCTGGCCATGCTGAGTGCCATCTGCGGTGAGAGCATTGTAGGAGATATTGGTCTTGATACGGCCGGGGCTAACGATGGTCGTATGTACGTTGTGGGGTTGAAGCTCAAGCCATGCCGTTTCGAGAAAGCCATCTAGCGCATGTTTGGAGGCGGCATAAGCCGAACGCTGATGCCAACCAAACTTACCAGACAAACTACTGATGCCTACGACATGCCCACTTTTGCGTTCCACCATAGTGGGAAGGACTGTCTTGGTCAGCGCGACAGCCCCAAAGTAGTTGATCTCCATGATCCTACGATGAACGCTCAAATCAGTCTCCCAAACCTGGCCTCGCTGGCTGATCCCACCATTGTTGACGAGGACATCGACTGGGCCAAAATGTGCTTCCACCTTGGCCAAAGCTGCGGGGAAGGAGTCGCTCTGAGTGAGATCAAGCGGGAGCACCATACAGTTTTCGGGCTTACTGCTAGCCTCTTTGACTCTTTCAAGTTCGTTTTTTCGACGAGCAGATAAGACCACTTTTGCTCCCTCAGCAATAGCCTGCCAAGCGATGGCCTCACCGATACCTGAAGAAGCACCAGTAATCCAGAATACCTTGTTTTGAAAACGTTTTGACATGGCACAAATATAGAAGGATCTGACAATCTCTGTCATCTTGCCCTTGATAATCTGCCATCATGACTGTCATTCTGTCAAGGAATGCGTCCTTTGCCGACAAAACGGCAAGGAATTGGGCATGGTACATTCCTTGTTTCCTAGATTATAGTAAATCAAAAATTATGAGCAACGAACAGCCTTCAGAAGACATGTTTGAGAATCTCAAAGACGGATTCAGTTCTTTTGGTAAAAAAGTAACGGATTTCGTTGATGATGTCATGGGTAGTGAGACTTTGCAAAGAGGTTTCAGTGTGCGTGGCGACATCTATCAGCATGAAGATCAATATATCATTGAGCTTGAATTGCCGGGAGTACCCAAAGAAGATGTCGATTTGAAAATCTACGAAGGAGTGCTCATCGTTCGAGGTACTAAGAAATTGCCAGAACACGCAGAGGCTCATGCTTATCAAAAGCGCGAGCGTCGTTTTGGAGAGTTTCGTCGCGACATTGATTTGCCCGCTGAAGCGGAACTCGAAAATATCAAAGCAAAATTTGAAAATGGACTTCTTCGAATTCGTTTTCCACGCAAAGTGGTTGACAATAGCGAAGAGATCAACATAGATTAAATGGCTGGATGTTTGAATGCTTGGTTTTAATCAAGGCTTCAACAAATCAGCCCCTCAAAAAAGCAATTTATAACTCAACAACTAGATAATAATATGAGCAAAATCATCGGCATCGACTTAGGGACCACAAACTCCTGTGTCGCGGTGATGGAGGGTAACGAGCCCATCGTTATCGTAAACTCCGAAGGCAAGCGTACGACTCCCTCTGTAGTTGCTTTCACCAAAGAAGGTGATCGTGTAGTAGGAGAGCAGGCTAAGCGTCAGGCAGTTGCCCATCCCAAAAAGACTATCCGTTCTATCAAGCGTTTTATGGGTTCTACCTATGCAGACGCAAAAAAAGATACGGACGGTATTTCTTATGAAATGGTAAGTGGCCGTAATGGGCTAGCAGTAGCTCAGATCGACGACCGCACTTATTCTCCGCAAGAAATTTCTGCAATGATTTTGCAGAAGATGAAAAAGACGGCGGAAGATTATCTCGGATATGAAGTCAAGGAGGCTGTTATTACAGTACCGGCTTACTTCAATGACGCACAGCGTAACGCTACCAAAGAAGCAGGCGAGATCGCAGGTCTTACCGTCAAAAGAATCATCAACGAGCCTACGGCAGCTGCCTTGGCTTATGGTCTTGACAAGCAAGATCAAAATATCAAAGTTGCTGTATTTGACTTAGGTGGAGGTACATTTGATATCTCTGTACTAGAGTTAGGTGATGGTGTATTTGAAGTACTCTCTACCAATGGTGATACTAACCTTGGTGGTGATGACTTTGATGAGATCATCATGGCATGGTTGGTTGACGAGTTCAAATCTGAACACGGATTCGACCTTCGCAAAGACGCTAAAGCAATGCAGCGTTTGAAAGAGGCTTCTGAAACAGCTAAAATTGAGCTGTCTTCTACCTCTAGCACTGAAATCAATCTTCCTTATCTCTCTATGGACGCCGAAGGACCTAAGCACCTTGAGCGTAGCCTTAGTAGAGCGAAGTTTGAGCAATTGGCTGATGACTTATTCACACGTTGCCTCGGGCCATGTCGTGATGCACTCAAGGCTGCCAAGCTCAGTGTCGGTGATGTGGATGAAGTGATTTTGGTTGGGGGGTCTACTCGTATCCCTAAAGTGCAAGACTTAGTCAAAGACTTTTTCAAGCGCGAGCCAAACCGTAGTGTAAACCCTGATGAAGTAGTAGCCTTAGGTGCTTCTATCCAAGGTGGGGTTCTTTCAGGAGACGTAAAAGGAGTATTACTTCTTGACGTTACGCCACTTTCTTTGGGTATCGAAACGATGGGGGGAGTATTCACCAAATTGATCGAATCCAACACTACCATCCCAACTAAGAAGTCTGAGGTATTCTCTACTGCTTCTGATAACCAAACTTCGGTTGAGATCCATATCATGCAGGGTGAACGCCCGATGGCTTTGGACAACCGTACGCTAGGTAAGTTTCACTTAGATGGTATTCCTCCTTCCCCTCGTGGTATCCCGCAGGTAGAAGTAACTTTCGACATTGATGCCAACGGTATCTTGAACGTTAGTGCCCGCGACAAAGCCACTGGTAAAGAGCAGAAGATTCGTATCGAAGCCTCAACTGGATTGAGTGATGATGAAATCGCACGCATGAAAGCGGAAGCTGCCGAAAACGAAGATGCGGATCAGCGTCGTCGTGAAGAAGCAGACAAGCTCAATGCGGCTGACTCTATGGTCTTCCAGACTGAGAAGCAGTTGACTGATCTCGGCGATAAATTGCCTGAGCATCACAAGACTACTCTCAACGAAGCGCTGACTAAGCTTAAAGAAGCTCACGCTAGCAAAGACTTTGCAGGTATCGAAGAAGCAACCGCAGCGCTCACAGCAGCATGGGGTACAGCTACCTCTGAAATGCAACAGCAAGCTGAAGCTGCAGGTGGTGATCCAATGGCAGGAGCTGAGCCTGGTGCTGAAGCTACTGGAGGAGAACAAGAAGCAGAAGTTACTGACGTCGAGTTCGAAGAAGTCGAAGAAAAGTAAATCAATCGGGTCCTCTGGACCATGATATATATAGTAGCGGCGCAATATCTTGTGTCGCTACTTTTTTGTTGTAGGTAATTAAACTCACCTTAAAGTATTGAAAGACTTAATCAAAAAAATAAGAAGCAGCCAAGAGCTAAGCCTACAAGCAGAAGAATATCTTTTTTCTATTTCAACTAAAAAGACCTTTTCTAAAGGGGCAGTCTTAATTCGGCAAGGGCAAAGTGTAAACAAAATTTATTTTGTAACAGATGGCTGTCTAAGATCATACTGCATCGACAAAACCGGCAAAGAACATAGCCTGCAATTTGGTATCAAAGATTGGTGGATAAGTGATTATATCGCTATTCACAATAATGAACCCGCAACGCTAACAGTAGAATGTCTTAAAGAATCAAGTGTCATTGAATTTGATGCCAAAGAACTTGATGGGATATTTGCACTATTTCCTGAATATGAACCCTTTCAGAGACATATTTTAGAGCGGCATGTCGTTAGTTTGCATAAGAGGATTTTGAACCAATTACAATTGACTGCTTCGGAGAGATATGATTTATTTTTAGAGCAATACCCTGATATAGAGCAGTATACCCGAAATTATCACATTGCCTCTTATTTAGGTATCACCCAAGAGAGCTTGAGCCGTATTAGAGTCGAAAAAGCAAAGAAATAGGTTTCTTACCATAGGTCAATTTTTGCCCTAAACCAGTACGCTATTTTTGTATCAAATTAAGAGATACAAAAATGAAAGCATTACAAATAGTAAAATACGGTGAGATTGAAGATAGTTTGGCCTTCAATGAAGTAAGCAAGCCAAGCATACAAGCAAAAGATATACTTATCGAAGTTAAGGCAGCTGCTATTAATCCCATAGACAAGAGCATTATCCTGGGTAACCTACAAGGAATGATTCCTATTCCATTTCCGAGTACTTCTGCCTATGATGTAAGTGGAATTGTAGTCCAGAAAGGAGATGAAGTAAGCAATTTTGAAATTGGAGACTTGGTTTATTCTAGAGTACCTCAAGAGCAAATGGGGACTATCGCAGAATACGTGGCGGTAACTAATGTTGCAGTTTCTAAAAAACCTGGAAACATTTCTTTTGAAGAAGCTGCTAGTTTACCATTGGCAGGACTTACTGCTTTACAATCCTTAGAACACGCTGGGATAAAAGAAAATGACAAGGTGTTGATTCATGCTGGATCTGGTGGCGTCGGAAGTTTCGCTATTCAGTATGCCAAGGCCAAAGGAGCTTATGTGTATACCACCACTAGTACTGGCAATGTAAAATGGGTTAAAGAGCTCGGAGCTGACAGAGTAATTGATTACAAAACAGAGGACTATAAAACCATTGTAAAAGACGTAGATATTGTATTTGATACGCTTGGCAAAAACTATACATTGGAAGCTTTTGAAATAATTAAGCAAGCTGGAAAAGTGCTTAGTGTTGCCGGTCCCATAGATGAGGAGAGCGCTAAATTATTCGGAATGGCCGACTACAAATTGCCTGAAGAATTAGCTAAACTAATTAGCGCTAAAGGTGCCTCCTATAAATTTATTTTCATGCATCCGAATGGGGCTCACTTAGGTGAGATTAAATCATTGGTCGAAGATGAAAAAATCAAACCCATCATTGATAAAATTTATCCCTTCTCTGAGAGTATTGACGCATTCACACACCTAGCAACAGGTAGAGCGAAAGGTAAAATTGTCATAAAGATAAATTAAGCCTTTAGCAAAAGGCTCCCTCACATTTTACAGAAATCGTTTCTTACTATAGATCAATAGTATGGGATATATCTCTGTGCATTCATTAAAAAGTCAAAGAATATTGATATGCTCAAAAAAATACTAGGAATTGCCCCCAAATTAGAATCCGACGGTTCTTATAGTCCTTCAAAAATTGCGTTAAAATTAGCCACTGATGCAACTACTGATTTTGAAAATATTTCATACACGAAATACCAAGGAAATAAGTCCAAGATTTTGGTGATTTTCACCGAACAAAAAAATATGGAAATGCAGAATGGTAAATTGTTTTCTACCGGAAATCATCCCGTAGAGGCTCTTCTGCCTATGCTTCATCTTAAAAATGCAGGCTTTGATTTTGAAATTGCCACTCCGACTGGAAAGCCGGTAGTTTTTGAAATGTGGGCCTTTCCAGAAAAAGATGAACATGTAAAATCTATCTACAATGAATACAAAGCAAGTTTTGAGCAACCCAAAAAATTACAAGACTTTATTGAAACTTCATTGACAGATTCGGCATCCTATGCAGCAGTGTTTGTACCTGGTGGACATGGCGCTATGTTAGGGATTCCAGAAGACAAAAATGTAGGGGAAATATTGAACTGGGCACATGAAAACGATTTGTTTACGATTACTCTTTGCCACGGACCAGGTTCATTATTAACAACCACCCTGAACAATCAGAAATTTCTATATGAAGGATACAAAATGGCTGTGTTCCCAGATTCCGTAGACAAAATGACCCCTAAGATTGGTTATTTGCCGGGGCAAATGCCTTGGGGTTTATCTGAGAAACTGAAGAGCTTAGGAGCCAATGTTGTGAATACGAAATCAGACAAAACCGTTTGTCTGGATAGAAAATTAATCACAGGTGCAAGTCCTTTAGCTTCTAATGAATTGGGGAAACTAGCGGCACAAACTTTATTGAAAGAGTTAAAGTAAAAACTGCTTACTGCACCTCATAAATGATGGGCAGAGCATCATTTAAGTATGCCTTCAGTATTGCACTGCTACTTCTTTACCAAAACTCAGCGGCAGCAAAGTAAAGCTGGTAATCCAATGGCAGGAACTGAAGCTACTGAGGTCGAGTTCGAAGAAGTCGAAGAGAAGTAAATCAATCAGCTCCCTAGGGCATGATATAAATATCGTAGCGCCGCTCCCCTATACTTATCGGGATTGCGGCGCCACTTTTTTGTTATATTCAATTTTTTAAAGCGAGCAGCTTACAATTAGACTAGAATGAATATGAAAAATATCACATTGCTATCAATGTTTTTAATGCTTGGCATTTTCCTATCACTAAATAGCTGTTCCGATACTGATAAAAAGGAAGCTCCAAAAACCGTTTATGCAAGTGAGGTTATTCCATTTTTCAATCATTGGAATTTGATTTTAGCAGATGGCTCAAATGCTGGTCAAGCAAATGATTTTGAGCATCAAGACTTCTTTTATACTGCAAATGATGGTAAAAGAGATTGGGTAGTTTATAAAGCGCCCAATTCTGGTGATACCCATGGAACTTCAAACAATACAAGAACTGAATTGGCTCAAACCCAAAAATGGTCTCCAATAACTGATGCTAAATTGACAGCTTCGCTCAAAGTAATGAATGTCTCCTCTACAGGCGATGCTCGGGTAGCGGCTTCTTACTCTGTTGTCATT
>JBGCFA010000376.1:0-3562 GCA_045106675.1 Bacteroidia bacterium | reverse complement strand
GGGCACGCGGGGGAGTACGTCCTTCGGACTTGGGCAGACTCAAAAAACTTCTTCTTGCAAAACCACCAATAAGGCTTCGGTGATTTTAGATTCCTCAGCAGATATCTCAGGAGGAGTCATTTGTCCTTTTCGTTTTTTTACTAAATGTCTCTTCCAACGAGCCTTTGTAAGCAGTATATCTTCATGAAGCAAAGTCAATTCCTCAATCTTGGTAAATACTTTCTCTAAATCTCCTTCTCCAATCAGGTTTATCAACTCAGATAAATCTGGATTTGATTGATTGGCAAAGCGGAGTTTATATGGGCCTTTTGCAGCGCTTAAAGCTCGTTGCATCCGATTTGAATAGCCATCAAGAACGCTCGAAACAGATATGTCAACCTCTAGTTCAGGGTGAAAATAAGGCCGCTCATTCTCTTCATACTTGAGCAAATGCTCATAATTGAGCCAGACTTCTTGAGCTTGATGAGTATAAGGCACCAACTGTTTAGGCTTAAGCCCTTTGAAGGATTTATGTAGCTCTGCAAAACGCTGCCACAATGATTCCAGATAGCCCCGTCTTTGTTCCTTAGGACCATGTATTTCGATATTGATATGGTGTTCGGCGAAGCCACGATATACCTTGGCTCTAAAGCGAGAGGGCTTGAGTACTACCCCACTTCGCCAGCGTAAATCACCATCTATACTTTCATGCATCAATACTATGAAACGGGTCATAATACTGTCAGGATTGAAGCTGTCATAATCATATCGGAAATGCATTGCTCCTTCTGAATCCCAATCCATCTCCGGTTCTATATCCTCCATCAAATCGGGGATCAGGTAGACTTTTGATGAGATAGGATAACATAGTTGAAATTTTTCCATTAGGTCAAGTAAAAAGCTATGCTTATGAGTCGGATAACGTTCTGGATCAAGAATGCGACTTAGCTCATTAGTCTTAAAACGTCCTTTTTCTTGGTCTTTGATTCTGGGATCGTTCAAAATGGCATAAACGCCCTCTGTAACCCATTTTGGATTGAGAATTTGGGTAGAAGATAAGCGTGTGTCATCCACGAAACTCACTACTATTCCGAGGGCATTAAGTAGTTTGAGGGTGGCTTTATAACTTGCTTTGGCGAGTTCTGGTACTTTGGTTTGGCATTCATCTTCAAAACGCTCGTAAGAGATATAATCTCGTTCCATGCTCTCTAGATGTGTTTTGAGCATGAACCATTGAGGCGTGAATACATCATAGATGTGTGGCATTACTTGCTCGTCCAAAATGATCGTTTCTATTTTTTGCTGAAACTCATCAATTGTTGCTTCGTCGTAGATGCTGGTATAGGCAAAGCCTTGAATATTAGGATAATCTCTTTTGAGTTCTGCTTCTGGCAAATGATGAGGATCTTTATCTTTTTGATTAGCGACAATCAATACCGGAGAATTATTCCCCAGTTTTTGAATAAGCGTAAGCCAGAAATTAAGCTCTTTCCGCTCCTTACGAGCTAGGGTGACTAGCACATACAAGGTCCGCTCGGTAAAGAAAAACTGATGAGTAGCATGCATAAAGCTCTGCCCGCCTAAATCCCAAAGATTGAGTTTAATGTTTTTTTCTTGGGTCTTTAGTGCTATTTGATTGCGTTCGATGCCATGGGTGGTGGTGATTTCTCTTTGGATCTTGCCATGTCGCAGCATCTCGATCAAGTGAGTCTTGCCATAATTGCTTTCGCCTACGAATATGGCTTTCGCTTCATGTAAGGGACGAGATGTACCTGCTTCATTTGCTTTTTGGATCTCCAGGATGGTTTGGATTATGTCTTTCGGTTCCATCTCGAAGACTTCATCGGGGACATTGGGGAATGGATTACCATGAAGATGAAGCTCTGTCAGATAGGTTAATTCAATAATTTGAGGGGGTAACTCGCGTAAGGAGTTATTTTCCAGAGAAAGCGTAGTCAGATTGGTTAACTCAATAATTTTGGGGGGCAACTTGCTCAAAGAATTATTGCGAAGATCAAGGGTAGCCAGTTTTTTTAATTGACCAATTTGGGAGGGCAATTCGCTTAGGGAATTAAGGCTAAGATCAAGGGTAGTCAGTTTTTTTAATTGACTAATTTGGAAGGGTAACTCGCTTAGGGAATTGCGGTTCAGATCAAGGGTAGTCAGTTTTTTTAATTGACCAATTTGGGAAGGCAACCCGCTTAAAGAGTTTCCCCATAGAGAAAGCTTAGTGAGGTTTATTAATTCTCCGATTTGCAGGGGTAATTCGCTTAAGGAATTATCAGAAAGATAAAGCGTAGTGAGGTTTTTCAATTCTCTGATTTGGGAGGGCAGCTCGCTTAAAGAGTTTCCCCATAGAGAAAGATTAGTCAGTTTGGTTAAAGCCACGATTTGCAGGGGCAACTCACTCAAGGAGTTATTTTCCAGAGTAAGCGTAGTCAGATTGGCTAAATTCTCGAATTTGGGGGGCAACTCGTTCAAGGAGTTATTTCCCAAATAAAGGATAGTCAACTTTGTTAAAGCCCCGAATTTGGGAGGTAACTCGCTCAAGGAATTATTTTCCAGAGAAAGTATAGTCAGCTTTTGTAACTGTCCTATTTTCTCAGATATAGATTCAATCTTATTGTTTTGCAGGAAAAGGTTTTCTAGATTTTTGAGTTCCCAAACTTCTTCAGGAATAACCTTTATATCCAATTCTGAAAGATCTAAAGACTTTGCATTAGTCCTCTTTGCATTTTTAATGCGTTGAGCAACCTCAAGAGGTTTATTCTTTATCATGACTGTACTAAACGTTGAATTTTTCCCCTTCAATATAAAAATCCCCTTCCAAACCTGCCCAATTCTCATTAATTTAGCCTTGTTAATTTTTTTAGCAAAATGAGCTTGCGTTCCGTGCCACGAAACCGAACTGCATTTGTTAAATTTGTATTTTGATATGTGAGTGTAGAGAAACGAATCTAAGATTTCTCGCGCTGCTCGAAATTTGACTCCCCACCCTATGGCCTTCATCGACGATCTCCCCAATCTCCTCAATCCGCAACAGCTGGAAGCGGTGACGCATCCCAATGGGCCGCAAATGGTGATCGCAGGGGCGGGCTCAGGTAAGACGCGAGTGCTGACTTTTAGGATTGCTTATATCTTGGATCAGGGCTTGGCTTATCCGCAGGAGATCTTGTCGCTGACCTTTACCAATAAGGCGGCCAAGGAGATGAAAGAAAGGATCGCCAATCAGATCGGCCCCTCAGGTAAGAGTGTGGTGATGGGGACCTTTCACTCGATCTTTTCGAAGATATTGCGCATTGAGGCTGAGCGAATTGGTTATACGAGTTCATATACGATCTATGACTCGGATGACTCACTCAAAATGATCAAAATCTTGCTCAAAGAGATGAACCTCGATGACAAGGTTTATAAGCCTAAAGTGATCAAAAACGGCATTTCTTCGGCTAAAAACCAGCTGACGAGCCCAAAACAATATCTCGAATTTGCACAGGATGACTTCAATAAGAAGGTCGCCAAAATCTATCAAGAATACGAGCGCCGCCTCTATAAAGCCAATGCGATGGACTTTGATGATCTGCTG
>JBGCFA010000375.1:0-7609 GCA_045106675.1 Bacteroidia bacterium | reverse complement strand
ACTCAAATACGAGGATGAGAGCGATAAGTCGCAGCCAGAGCCCGCGTGGCTTTCAGCGCACTAGCCGCATCAGGATAGCTAGGAGGAGGATAATCCAAGAGCCCTTCCCCTACCCTGCCTAGCATGCCTGCCTCCTCGGCTACGGAAGCAATTTCATCGGCATAAAAATACATATCATTGAAACAGGTAGTCCCTGAACGAATGAGTTCAGCCATGGCCAATTGACTCCCGACACGAATCGCCTCTCGGTCCATCAAGGCCGCTTCGGTAGGCCATATATATTTTTCGAGCCAGTCAGTCAAAGGGAGATCATCAGCTATCCCACGCAATAAAGTCATCGGTAAATGCGTGTGAGTATTGATCAAACCAGGTAATAAAAGGCTGCCTTTTGCATCCAAATACTCTTGAGATTGATAAGTTTGAGCGAGTATGCTATCAGGTCCTATTGCATAGATTTTACCATCCTTAATGAGCAAGGTAGCTTGATATAATACCTGACTGAGGCTATCCATTGTAAGAATAGTCGCATTGGAAATCGCAATATCGACTTGTGTTTGCGTTTTAGGGGGATTACAAGCCAATAAGCAGCCGGACACAAAAAATATCAAGGAAAAAAAGGTCTGCCAGAATTCTCTTAGCGGCATATTGTGATTTTTTGAAGCGTTTGCAAGAGCGATAAATTTCGAATCGCAGAACAATAAGCAAAAGTACTATGTAAATTGCCGGAAAATTCAGACTTGGTTGAGCAATGGTTTTATGTATATTTGAATACTCTCAACCCTTGTGAATAGTAATTGTAAGAAAAACTCATGAAGAACCTTCGTCATTCCGTATTATTCATTCTAGTTAGCTTGTTGCTGATAAATGTGCAGGCCCAAAACGCCGAGGCGGAAAAACAATTGGAGGCTGAGGTCCGCGAATTTGCCACTACTTATGCAAATTTGCCTACGACCAAAGACAAAGCCGCCGTACTAAAATACTTTAGCAAAGAGGTTACCTCTGTAATCTATGTATTCAATATCTCTGGCAAATCCCGCGCCTCAACAGGTGACTACAAAGGATTTGAAAGCTACCTCGACAATATGCTTCGTGCTAGCGGTATCGAATTAGGTTACGACATCGTTGAAATCAGTAATATTTTCGTTAGCGGTGATAATGCGACGGTAAGCTATCGGGTCAACTATGAAACCAAAATTCCTAACGGTATATGGGTTAAAGGATCTGAAACCGTAACCCTAGCTTTCGAAAAGCGTGGCGATATTTGGATGATCGTACATTATACCATCGTCCAATTTGAGGACGAGAAACTCAAAGGCACTTGCCTATGTGAACTCTTTATCTCTGAAGCTGATGATGGAGAGGTGGTATCTAAAACGACGATTCCTTCTGGCCGCAGCTACAATACTGAATTCAACAACTTTGAATTTCGCACTGTAGGGGGTGATCAAATCATCAAAGTCAAAGACAAAGTATATAAGCGTCTTAAGACAGGAGCCGTCATTGCAATGCGTGATGGTGAAGAGGTACAAATCGGTATCTCCAATAGCAAAAAAGAAACTGTCTTGATGATCATCGGTGATGATTTGTACGGCGATAGCTGTGCAACTCTCAAGACTAAGAAATAGTACTCGTTTACACTGCAAAAGTCCGTAGCCTATCCCTCCGGGGAACGCTACGGACTTTTTTAGGTCACGGATTTTAGCGTGCTCCTCTAGATCTTAATAATCGCAGCTTCGCTGCTTTAGATATGAAACAGGTAATTGGTAGAAAAGACAAAGCAGACTTTCCCCAATTTGGCTTTGTCAACTTAAGGGTAAAAATAGATACTGGGGCTTATGGCTCTACGATCCATTGCCACTATATCAAAGAAGTGGAGGAGGCAGGTAAAATCAGACTGCATTGCAGACTATTGGATCCTTCTCATCCCCAATATCAAAACGAGACTTCTGTATTTGAGGATTTCTCTAAAAAGGAGATCAGAAACTCCTTCGGCAAATCTGAAAAGAGGTATGTGATTCAGACCATCATTTGCCTATTTGGAGAAGAGATTGAAACTAAATTTTCACTCAGCGAACGTTCAGAAATGAAATCTCCGGTATTGCTAGGCAGAAAACTCTTGAACGGGAAATTTGTCGTTGATACAGCGAAATATAACCTATCTTTCAGAGCTAAAAAGCACAAAAAAAACGATAAGAAAAGCTAGCATTTGACTCGATCATACTCAAAAAAATCAATTATGAATATTGTAATCTTATCTGCCAATCCAAAGCTATACTCTACTAGAAGATTAGTGGAAGCTGGTGAAAAAAGGGGGCATAATATGAGGGTGGTCAATCACACGAAATGCAACATTATCATAGAGAAAAAAAATCCTCATATTTTTTATGATGGAGAAGAGATTAAAGATGTAGATGCGATTATTCCACGAATCGGGGCTTCGGTTACTTTTTTTGGGACTGCAGTGGTAAGGCAGTTCGAAATGATGAAAATATTTTCCACGGTCGAATCCCAGGCCTTAGTACGTTCTAGAGATAAATTACGGAGTTTGCAAATCTTGTCTCGTGCAGGTTTAGCATTGCCCAAAACGGCCTTTACCGACAACTCCAGTGAGATGAAAAACATCATCGCGAGTGTCGGAGGAGCCCCTTTGATCATCAAACTATTGGAAGGAACCCAGGGGATTGGTGTGGTTTTGGTTGAAACCCAACAAGCCGCAGAATCTGTACTCGAAGCCTTTCATGGATTGAAAGCCAGAGTCATCGTTCAACAATTTATAAAAGAGGCTGCTGGGGCAGATATAAGAGCTTTTGTGGTAGATGGTGTCGTAGTAGGTGCCATGAAACGTCAAGGTAAAGAAGGCGAATTCCGTTCCAATCTGCATAGAGGAGGATCTGCATCACTCATCGAACTTACAGACGAAGAAGAAAACGCAGCGCTCAAAGCTTGCAAAGTCTTAGGACTCGGAATCGCTGGCGTAGATATGCTACAATCAGCTTCGGGACCGATGATACTTGAAGTCAACTCCTCCCCTGGTCTTGAAGGTATCGAAGCAGCTACTGAAGTTGATATCGCAAAAAGCATTATTCGCTACGTAGAACGTAATGTCTAAAGCTCTCCACATCCTTGGCAAGGATATCGCTCCGGGTAGCAAGTGCCAAATCAATTTAGATATTGCTCGTTTGCACACCCGTACCAAACTAGAAGTTCCGGTAATCATCGAACGTGCTAAAAAAGAAGGACCTTGTCTTTTATTTCTAGCCGGTATTCATGGCAATGAACTCAATGGCGTAGAAATCGTCAGGCAAATCATCTCCCAAGGCATCAATAAGCCGACAGCAGGCACCGTGATCTGTATCCCTGTACTCAATGTATTTGGCTTCCTAAACCAGACTCGTGAGTTCCCCGACGGGAGAGATCTCAACCGGGTATTTCCTGGCACTAAGACAGGTTCCCTTGCCAGCAGGTTTGCCTATCACTTTATGCAAGAAATTGTGCCCCATATCGATTATGGTGTAGATTTCCATACAGGAGGGGCTAGTCGGTTTAATTATAGTCAAGTACGGATTGATCCCAAGGATGAAGAATGCCGTCGCTTGGCGGAGACATTTGGTGCAGGATTTATCATCAATGCCCCACAACGTGAAAAATCATTTCGTGAATCCTCTGCTCGTTTGGGTAAAAAAGTGCTGCTGTTTGAAGGCGGAAAATCTTTATACCTCGATCGTAAAGTAACTCAAATAGGACTCCTAGGAGCAAAGCGGATCATGCAATATTTAGGCATGCGAGACTTTAGCACTAGTTTAGCCACTGCTCCGCCACTAACAGAATCTATCTTGATTAGCAGTTCTAAGTGGGTACGGGCCAAGCACTCAGGCATGTATAGATCTTTTATAAGCTTAGGTAGCAAAGTCAGCAAAAATGATGTTTTGGGTAGTATTACTGATCCTTATGGAGACTTTACCCATAAAGTGCTAGCTCCTATGGATGCTTACATTATTTGCTCCAATCATTCGCCGATCGTCAACCAAGGTGATGCGATTATCCACTTGGGAACTAATAAGAATTAGATATCAAGTCCGTAGCCTATCCCTCCGGGGAACGCTACGGACTCTTTTTATCAACAGCTTTTAGTTGAGTTTAAACATAAAGGGCAACGTAACCCAATACTTGACTGCTTTGCCATCTTTTTGAGCGGCTGTAAATTCGACATCAGCAATGTGCTCATCTATAGCTTCCGTGAAAACAGTTTCAGGATTGCCGAGATACTCATGCTTGACGTACTTACCGTCTTTACCGATGAGTATCTTCACCATCACTTTAGCTTCTTTATTGGCCTCAATAGCCGCTTTGGGATAACCAATGGCCTGATAGACAGTCGTCATATTGATGGGTTCGGGAGCTGTGTCAACTTTGTCTTGCGCCTGAACGGCGAACGCTAGGCTACACAAAAGAAAAAACATAGGGAGTCTGCGCTGCCAAGTGGCAGATAATAGATTATGCATGAAGATTCTGATTTAGAAAGTGAAGGAAATAAAGCGTTCTCGCGGAGAGAAATCTATTCAATAAGTTTGAAATTGAAGGGGATATTTACCCAAAACTTAACGGGAGCTCCATCTTTGATTGCAGGAGTCATCTCCAATTCTGGTAAATGTTCTTCGACAGCTCGACTTAGGATTATGTGTGCTTCATCAATGATCTTATGTTCGAGATACTGCCCCCTCTCGTCGATCAAAACGCGCACCACAATCATCCCTTCAATACCAGCATCACGAGCTATTTGAGGGTAGCCGATCTCTTTGAATAGTCCATTCAAATTGATGGGTTTGGGTTCTTGGTCAACAGCAACAAATTCATCAATTGAAGGGAGGCTTTTTACCCTTGCATTTGGAGATTGAGATTCCACCGCTTCAATTTGAGGACGATATTCCTCTGCATTGGTAATTATCTCTTGGGATTCATCTCGCTCAGGCTGACAAGCAAACAATATCACCATCAAGCCCAATAGAGGCAGTACACCAAAATAACGCAAGCTGGTATTCCGCGAAGCGGAGATTTGTAACATCATGATTCGATTTTTTACGGGTGAATGAAAAAAGGAATGTGAAAATTGCAGACGACTACCGAGTGCCCGAGAAAGGAGCAAGCTTGCGTAATTCCGGATATTCCCGTCTTGAGTGGCGGCTCGGTCTGCTAAAAATTCATGGGTTTGCAAAAGGTCCCGTCGGATCAGATACACCAAAGGATGAAACCAGCATAAGACTAACATCAGTTCCACAATCAGGCGATCCAGAGAATGCCTTTGTTGAACATGACACTTTTCATGTGCGAGGATTTGGGCCCTTTCCTCGGCAGATTGAGTGATTTGTTCGTTCCAAAAGATGTATCTAAAAAATGATGCAGGACTATCTTTGAGGCCACAGTGTACGAGGACAAAGGGGCCATCTTTGCGTTGGGGATGCTGCTGGATAAAGCGCCAAAGTTTGAGGAGTCGATAAAGTGTAATACTAGCACTCATAAGCACTCCAGCCAGATAAACGTACCACCAACTAAAAGTTGTTTCGGTACTCTGTTCACCCGTAATACCGCCAATCGTAATTTCAGGAAGGTAAAGTACCGAAAGGGCCTCTGGCGTTCCGCGCAGCGGTATGCTCAAATAGGCCAGCAAAGCAGAAAGCGGTACCATCGACATCAAAAAGACACGATTGAATTGAAAGTGGGCCTGCCTAGCTAAAACCAATTGGTAGTAGGCGTAACAAAGCAAAAGTATCAGACTGAATTCAATCCAAAAATTCATGATTCTGCGTTTGTATCATTTTCGTTTTCAAGCGATTCCATAATCTGATTGACGTCTTCCAAGCGCAGATCTCCTTCTTGATGAAAGAAACTCAACAAACGCTTAAACGAGCCATCAAAGTAGCGTCCAAGGAAGTTGTCAAAGTAAAATTTGGCGTATTCCTCTTTGGCGATCAGCGGATAATATTGATAGGACTTACCGAATGCTTCATAGCTCACAAACTTCTTCTTTACCAGCAACTTGATCATCGTAGAAACCGTGCTTTGATTCATCTTTTCAGGTACTTCAGCCATGATATCTTTGAGGAAAGCCTTTTCGAGCTTCCAGATAATCTGCATGATTTCTTCTTCCGCTTTGGTCAGTTTGTTTATTTCGGGCATAGGGGTTTTTCCTAGTTATGAACAAGGTATATCTAAATTTTTAGATTAACAACTAAATTTTTAGATACATGTTTAAAAATTTAGATTTTATTGCTTCGCAGAACGCTGGAATCCCATTACTGTTGCCAAGGATTTAAAACCATGCAACGGTAGCATTGGCATAATTTGCCAATGCTCCTATCTCGCTTTCATCACTTCTTTGGGATAAAGATGCTCCATCAACTTTTGGACGTTGACTTCATTACTATAGGTTTGGGTGAGGAGGGCTTTTCTTTTTTCGATCTCCCCTGCAGGGAACGGCTTGTCAAATAGTTGGAGGATTTGCTTTTGAAAATCAGGCGCATCGTCCGCTACATGGCAATAAAGGCCCAATTTAGTCTGCAAGATCATAGGAGGATTGACCATCACATGACGACCATTGAATAAACTATTGAGGAGTTTTAGCTTTATGCCCGTAGCTTGAAAGGTCGGCAATACCAATATATGAGCGTTGCGAATTAAGTCTTCCATTTCAGACTCTCCTGGATCAGGGCGGAGGAGAATCTGATCATTTTCACTAATCCCTTCAATCAACTCTGGCTGAGCTCCTCCCCCCGCAATAATCAATGGCACGGGGAAGTCATGAAATACCTGATTGACCAAAAACATCGCTGCTTCATGGTTTTCCGGCACACTTAGTTTGGCGTGATAGAGACAATAGTCTCCTTGGCCGGGGCGACTGGTGATCTCGTGATTGCCGTGAAAAGGAGGCAGGTGGTCCACGTTTTTAAAGCGTTCTGCGTAGTAGGCAGTATCCTTGGGAGAAATCGGCAAAAGTTGGTCTGCAAAGGGCAATACATCTTCCCAAGCCTTTAATTGGCGAGATTCGGCCAGATAATATTGTCGATTTAAATAAGCAGACTCCCATTGAGCAAGGGCGTAATAATATTCCCATTCGACATTGTGGAGACGGACTACCTTGCGGCGATTTTCGAGTTTGGGGTGACTCAGATAATAGGTCGTATGCAGCCCTTCAAACAAAATTGGCCATGGATCTTTCACCAAATTTTTGAGCAGTTCCTTGGAGCGACGCGACTTGACAATGTGAGGATAACGCACCGGTAATGACTGTAATCGCTGTTTTCGAGGATAATAATTGACTGACTCACAGAATGATTCCAGCTCCTCAGCATAGCCCCTACCGTACTCAAAACAATGCAAATGAACTTTGACACCAGCCTCTGCTAATGCCTTTAATTTGTAGTACACTTCTATCGCACCGCCATAATTGGCAGGATAGGGTACATCGAAGCTGATATGGTGTAGGTGTCGTTCCATTAATTTATAGGTCCCAAATTCCGAATTTTTGTGCAGAAAAACGGAATTAAATCTTTAAATTCGCTTCCGATAAAACGAATATCTTCTTATGCCCAAAGTTACGATCGACGGACAAGTT
>JBGCFA010000374.1:0-20929 GCA_045106675.1 Bacteroidia bacterium | reverse complement strand
GCGTCCCGAAACGTATAAGCCTTCTTTATAGAGCTCGTCAGTAACGATCTTTGGATCAGCCGGATCACCGATAGAAGATAGCTCCACGAGATTGCCAGAGGGGTCCCGTATAAACATCTGCATCGCACCATCAGTCAGTTGACGTACATGCCCCCAAGGCTTGAGATCGATGATGCCCTGCTCCTTAAAGCGCCAGAATAACTCGCTAAAATTGTCCACTTTAAAGCAAACATGCCCTCTAAAAGACATATCATCCTCCCACTCCGAGAGATGAAGCTGCTGCGTATCATTGATTTTAAAGAAGGCTGTTGGATAATCAAAGACAAAGGCCGGAATCGGTTCTAGACCGAGTTCATTTTCGTAAAAAGAGGCCGTTTCTTCGAGATTATTGACAATGAGGGTTACGTGATTGATATCTTGTATAGCCATAGTAGTAGTATTTGAATTGCTGAATTATTGCTTAAAGTCTTTGACGAAGTCCCAATTAGGCGTTAGGCCGAGGCCGGGAGCAGTAGGAGCTGCCAGCATACCTGCATTGACGGTAATATTTTCCTCCACCAAATCATACATCATAGGGTTCCCGCCAAGGGAAAACTCGATCACATTTGCTGCTGGACTGGCAAAGGCAATACTCACTCCCGCCATGAAACTAAAGGCACTCCCCCAGCAATGCGGCGCTAACTCAAGCTGCCAAGTATCAGCCAAATGTGCCACTCGCCAAGCTTCCGAAATCCCGCCAATGATGGCCGAGTCCGGTTGCAAAATATCAACGGCTCTTTGTTCGATTAATTCGCGCATATCGAAGCGGGTAAATTCACTTTCACCAGCGGCAATCGGCACACTGCTACTCGCTCTCACTTCCGCACAGCCTTTTTTATTGTCAGGACTGACAGGCTCCTCGAACCAATAGAGATTGCAATCTTCGACCTCACGACAAAAGCGTTTGGCTTCCACCACTGAGAAAGTCCCATGGGCATCCGTCATCAATTTGACATCCGGACCGATCGCTTCACGAGCCGCTTTGACACGGGCTACGGTTTCATTGACGGTTTTGTCCATCACACCTACGCGCATTTTGACGCCAGTAAAACCACCTTTTTCGATATAGCCGTTAAGCTGTGCGCCAATATTATCGACATCCGCCCAGCCACCACTGGCATAAGCATGCATTTCATTTCTGAGGGTTCCACCCAATAATTGTACTACGGGCGTCTCCAAAGACTTGCCTAGTATATCCCAAAGGGCCATATCTACCCCGCTGATCGCGGAAATCGTGAGGCCACGCCTACCTAGTATCGGAAAATTGCGTCCACGACTCAGGGCATAATGATCTCTGCTACCATTGTACATCATCTCCCATAAACGACCAATATGTCGGGCATCTTGTCCGACGAGGATCTCGCGCAATTCTTGTTCGACGCAGGCGACAATCGTAGCACAAACTCCAGCAGAGCCTACTGCGGCCTTCGCTTCACCAAAACCTTGCAAACCGCCTTCGGTAGTGATTACAACCAAAGTCATGTCAAAAAATCGTTGCCGACCGTAATCCGAAACGTGCTGTTTGTGTTCTTCTATTGGACAGCGTAACCAGTGCGCTTCAACAGATTTTATCCTAAAGTCTCCCATTATTTTATCAGCGGTAAAATCGTATCCGCAGATACTTTGGTGAGCATCGTATAAAACTCTTCGGTCACCGCACCACTGCCATGATCTTCGAGAAACTTCTTAGCCTCCGGAGAGAGTCCTTGAGGATCGGCGTCGATCATATCAGGATATGGAGTCGCAGGCGTACGGTCGATGGGCGGCGAAAACTCTACCGCCAAAGCACCATCATAGCCAATATCCTTGAGTTTATTGACAATGCCTGCCCAATCAAAATTGCCCATTCCACAACCCATACGATTGTTGTCAGCTAGGTGAAAACCATACAAACGATCCTTGCAAAGCTCCATCGTCGCATATGTATCTTTCTCCTCGATGCCCATATGAAAGACATCCAAGCAGACACCACAATCATCTCCTACCGCCTCAGCCAAAGCATAAGCTTGATCTCCACGATTGATAAAATAAGTCTCAAAGCGATTGATCGGTTCAATCCCTATTTTGATGCCTTCTTTTTGAGCGTGATGATAGACTTCCTTCATTGCATCTACCGCCCAAGTCCATTCTTCATCAGGGCGACCATCGGGGACGATTTTGCCTACCGTTCCGGGAACGACGGAAACCATTACGCCTTCCAACTCTTTGACCATGGTGACAACATCTTTGACGTATTGCACAGAACGCTCACGTTGGCCCTGATCTCGTGCCAATAGATTGCGTTCTTCGAGCATCAAGGTTACCGAACCCCAACAACTGATCTTATAGTCTTTGAGTAGTTGGCGAGTAGCCTTGGTATCATAAAGCGAAGGTTCGCCCATGATTTCGATACTTTCATAACCAAGGGATGAGATGCGTCGCAGCGTAGTTTCGATAGTCTCCGCACGCATCCAATTGTGAATAGATAATTGCATGTATTGAGTAGTAGCGATGAATAAATTTGAATCAAATTGAAAGTCGGGAATTTTGCCGGATATACCAACCTGAGGGAACGATTTCAATGCATCATTGCGACAAATCGATTCATATAATCCCGAGGGGTTTCGTGTTGCGTTCGCTTGAAGAGTCGATTGAAGTGAGAGATATGACTAAAGCCACTCGCATATGCGACTTCGGTGATCGAGCGTTTCCCTTCTTCCAACAACCGACAAGCATGAGCGATACGATATTCGTTCAAATATTGGACAAAGGTTTTGCTCGTTACCTTCTTGAACAAGCGGCAAAAAGCCGTCTCCGTCATATGAAGCTGTTCGGCGACTGCCTCTAAGCGTATCGGCTCTTGAAAATTTGCCTCCACATACTCATACACACGGTTGATCCGATGATAGTCAGAGGCTTGCACTTGTAGAGAAGGAGACCGCGCATTGAGCAATTGAAAATCATCCGTTTGGGCTAGTGAATCCAATATTTCCAACAGACTCAGTAGTCTTTGCATCGGATTTTGCGTCTGCATTAGTTCTAAACATTGGCCGATTTCTTTTTTCACGGCCGTGCCGAACGTTATGCCTTGCTCAGAGCGCTGTAGAAGCGTTCGCACAGCGGCAAACTCAGGAGCTAACCAAAAGGCATCGCCCAAAAAATCAGCTTTGAGTTGAATAACGATTTCTAAGTTCTGCGCAGCATCCGTCTCACTAAAGGCCAAATGCGGCAATTCCGGCCCCAAAAAGATCAACTCCCCGTCTGCAAACTCACTAAAATGCTGTCCCACTTGTCGCTTGCCCTTGCCTTGCTGGATATAGACCAGCTCATACTCAGGATGCAAATGCCAATAGGAATTGACACAGTGGTTGGGATATTCAAATACGCGATAAGCAAATGAACTGCCCTGATTCGGAAATATTTTTTCAGGTAAGGCCTGCATGTTGGGATTGCTTAGCTAATTGTTAGCGTGGAGGCGCAAAATTTTGCGCCTCCACCGTCTGGCTAGAAAATCTCTTAAAGTTTCCCTGCCTTAAACTGCTCAGCAGCATAATCCGCCGCTCTCGCTGTCAAAGCCATGAAGGTCAAAGAAGGGTTCTGCACTCCAGTCGAAGTCATTGCCGCTCCATCCGTAACGAAGACATTTTTACAATTGTGAAACTGACTCCAGCCATTGAGCAGGGAGGTTTCAGGATCTTTGCCCATACGAGCGCCACCCATGACGTGAATATCTAAGCCCGGAGCCCAACCATTATCATCTCTCACAATGTCATAACAGCCTGCAGCTTTAAGCATTGCTTCGCCTTGTTCAAGAAAATCTTGCAGTAGTTTTTCATCGTTTTGATCGTAGTCCACCGAAGCAACAATGAGGGGTACGCCCCATTCATCAACTTGATCAGGACTGAGTCTGACATGATTTTCTTCCTTGGGGATGGTTTCACCCTGCATCATCATATAGATACTCCAATCTCCCGGCTGTGACATCTGCTTTTTGTATTCGGCTCCGATTCCAGGACCATCGGGTTTGCGTCCCCAAGTTTTACGTGTCGCAGTATAAAAGCTCATATAGCCACGCAAAAAGTCCGTATCCTGCTCATAGACATTACGGAAGTTGGGCATCATGATAGCCGTTGGGCGACGCCCATAATAGTAAGTATCCTCATGTCCTTTGCGCTTGGCTGTAAGGGAACCACGATAATTGTGAAAGGCGATATACTTGCCTAGCAGTCCATTGTCATTGCCAAGACCATTGGGGAAGCGATCTGATTTAGAGTTGAGTAGGAGCAAATTGCTATTGATACAAGCCGCATTGACAAAGATGATCCGAGCGTAGTATTCGGTTTTCTCCTTTGTCAAACGATCAATCACTCGGACGCCAATAGCACGCTCTTGTTCTTCGTCATAGATGATAGATTCGACAACAGAGTCAGGACGCAGTGTCATATTACCTGTCTTTTCAGCCCAAGGGATGGTCGATGCATTGGAACTAAAGTAGGCACCATAGGGACAACCGCGTTCGCAAAGCGAGCGAGCCTGACATTTGCCACGACCTTGCTGTAGATGGATTTCTTTAGGCTCTGTCAGGTGAGCACAGCGGCCGATGATGACATCCCTATTCGGGAACGCCTCCATGATTTGGCCCTGCATTTCTTTTTCTACCACATTCATCGTCCATGCAGGTAAGAACTCACTATCTGGTAGCGTCTCCAATCCATCATGGTTACCAGAGATGCCAACAAATTTTTCGACATGACTATACCAAGGTGCGATATCATCGTAGCGAATCGGCCAATCCACCGCATAGCCATCACGAGCCGGACCTTCAAAGTCAAAACGACTCCAACGTTGCGTTTGGCGAGCCCATAAAAGTGATTTACCTCCAACTTGATAGGCCCTGATCCAATCAAAAGGCTTTTCCTGTATATATGGATGCTCCTGATCTTTGACAAAAAAGTGTTCTGTCGCTTCGCGGAACGCATAACAACGAGATACGACAGGGTTGGCTTCTTGGACAGCTTCTGGTATACGATTGCGATGCGGAAAGTCCCAAGGGTTTTTGAGGGCCGTAGGATAGTCTTTTTGATGTTTGACGTCTCTACCTCTTTCGAGGACGAGGGTTTTCAAGCCTTTTTCAGCGAGTTCTTTGGCGGCCCAGCCTCCACTAATGCCGGAGCCTATGACGATCGCATCGAAAGTGCGTTCTGAGGGAGTATTTTGAGTAGTTTGTGGCATAGTAGTAGCTTAAAGTGCCCAGGCTTTGTCGCCTTGTTGAAACGAAAAATTGCCCTCATACCGTCCCGGTACGGGTAGATAACGTAAGGCTTGTTTTGCTCCAGCTTCCGAAGTGAAGTAGCCAAACAAGACCATATTTTTGAGCATACTGAAGAAGTGAGGCGGTGCTTTGGGCGCAAGGTTTTGATTGTAAACAATCGCTTCTTCATCTAAAGCCAACAATATATCGTACTGTTTCTCTGGTGTGAGATCAATAAAGTCTGCTTGGTACTTTGACTTACAATCTATCAGAAATTGAGTATAAGCGTTCCGCAAGGCGGTCTGATGACTAGACTTGAGACAATCTGCCGAATAGATATCAATAAACTCACTGATCCCAATCTCCCCAGCGCCAGCTGAATCCTCCGTCTTAGGCAGGATAGTTTCGCCGATTTGATCTAAGGTTTGGGTGTCTTCCGGCTTAAAAAAACGAAAGACGGTAGGTTCTGCTTTGCAGCCCGTCCAATTTAGCGCTGAGACAGTCAAGACTCCGCCAGTAGCAAGCGAGAGGGCTTTGAGCGCGTTTCTTCGATTCATCTTTAGTAGTTTTAAGTCTTTTTTCGGGCCTGCTTCGCAGAACGATCGAACGCTGACAGAGTTCTAAGCAGCGTACATAAACCCTGTCTGCGTTTTGCATTCGTGCGTTCTGCGAAGCAGGCATAAAAATAAGGTCTGCTTTTTATGCCTGCTTAAGAAAACTACACAATTTTATCCGCTGTCTCAAAGTCCGAGGGACTATTTGGATAAGATCCGCAAAGAAAACGGCAAAAATGGATTATTTCTTCTGCTGCGGAAGGACGTAGATTTGATTTATGATACAGAACCTACAACGCATCTTTAGTAAACGGGCTTTTTATAGTATTGCTTTGATCTTTTCGGTCAATGCTTTGCTGTTTACGTTTTGGATCACGCGTATCCCTGAGGTGAAAGATCGTTTGGACATCAGCGAAGGCGCCCTTGGTTTGGTGCTCTTTTGCATGCCAGTAGGCGCTTTGATCGCGATGCTCATGACCAATCATCTGACCCAAAGATTTGGAGCAGGGAGAGTTACGATTGCTTCGACCATCATTTTTGCATGTTGTATGTTAATGCCACTACATATGCCTAATATCTATCTACTGGGTTTTAGCCTGTTCGTAGTAGGCATCTTTACAGGTATCATGGATATCGCCATGAATGCGGTAGCAGCGACGCTTGAAGCCCAACACAAACAATTGATTATGTCTACCTGTCATGGATTTTTTAGTCTGGGCGGGATGATCGGAGCTGGGATTGGCTCCTTGATGATCGGTTGGGAGATAGATGCCAATCTGCAAATGTTGGCAGGTGTAGTGTTTTGCTTGGCGATGACAATACTTGTGTTGACTAAGGAGGTGATGCCCGTCAAGGAACAAAATGTTGAGGAAGATGGCGGAGGTTGGGCGTTCCCGACTAGGGCGATCCTAGGACTGGTCGTGATCTCCTTTTGTACCATGCAAGGGGAAGGAGTAATCGCCGATTGGAGTGCGATATTTATGGAAGATGTGGTGCAGGCCAATGGTTTTTTGATCGGACTGGGATATTTTGGTTTTGCGACGAGTATGACTTTGGGTCGATTTTACGGGGATAGCATCATCGAACAAGCAGGGCCTCGGAAAGTAGTATGGGTGAGCGGGGCCATCATCGTGGCAGGCTTAGTTTTGGTATTACCTGCAATTGCATGGTTGAGTATCTTAGGATTCACGCTTGCAGGGGCGGGTTATGCGTTATTGGTACCGGTCTTGTTTAGTGAAGCTGCCAAAACTCCCGGCATCAGCCCCGCAAAAGGGATCGCATCTGTAGCAAGCTTTGGCTACTTTGGATTTTTAGTCGGTCCAACGATAATTGGTGGGATTGCGGAGTTTTTTAGCTTACAAATTAGTTTTACCTATTTAGTAGTCCTGACCGCTTTGGCGATCTTTTTTGGCGGTCGAAAGATCAGGGCGTAATTGGCGACAGGGGATAATTTTGGTAACTTAGGCTACTTGAGTCAACATAAGCAATCTTCCCCCGCCCATTCTGCAGATCATCTCGTCGAAGCCCGTAAATACTGGTGGAATGAGGACTATTTAGCCCTTTTAGCCCAAAGACTCGATATAGCGGATTGTCAAAACATGGCTGATATCGGTTGTGGCAGAGGCTTGATGAGCTTCAATTTTTCCCCTTTTTTACCGCCGGGGGCGAACGTTCATGGTCTTGATATCGAAGAAACTCACCTCAAGAAAGCGCGGCAACAAGCGCGTAACAAAAAACAACGTTCAGATATAGATTTTGCCTTCACTCAAGGCAATGCCAATGCGCTACCTTTCGAAACGGAACAAATGGATTTCACGCTCTGCCAAACGCTCCTGATCCATGTCGAAGACCCGATGTCTGTCTTAATGGAGATGAAGCGCATTACCCGAGAAGACGGGTGGGTGGTAGCGATAGAGCCCAACAATCTTGCAATCCAACTCATGTTTGACCGATACGTGGAGACAGACTATGAGGTCGAAGACATGTTGCAGATGATGGAAGTGAGGTTGCGTTGCGAGAAGGGCAAAAAAGTGTTAGGAGAAGGCTATAGTTCTCTAGGCGATGTATTGCCTGATTTATTTCACAAAGCAGGTCTACAAGACATACAAGTCTGGATGTCGGACAAAGCAATGTCGGCTATCCCTCCCTACGATAGTCGCGAACAACGCGTTCGCGTAGCGCAACTAATAGATTGGCTCGAAACCGATGGTGGTAATATGGGCTATGAGGTAAATCTACGCTACTATATGGCCGGTGGTGGCAAACGCAAAGATTTTGACACCTATTGGTTTCAGGCTTCGCTTTACAAACGCAAGCTGCTCGCTAGTCTCAAAGATCAGGAATATATCTCTGCGGGGGGTAATATCATGTATATCGTAGCGGGACGTGTTTGATTGAAGCTGCGGCTTACAAGCCGCAGGCACGAATATTTTTTTCATCCTACCCAACCTTTTTGAAGGCTCGTGACGTGTTAGGGGAAAGTTTGCTAAAGTGCGCACTTGGCAAGCCTGTTGACCTCTAACATAAATTCACTAATTACAATGAAACGATTCCTTCTTTACCTCTTTCTAGGTATCGGTATGAGCCTCAGCGGTTTTGCTCAGGGCACACCGCTATCTGGCACCGTAACAGATTTGAGCAATCAGCCGATTGACAACTTTCCGGTTTTCTATCTCGCTATCGACACAGCCAGCGGCCTTGTTGATTCGGGAGTTGTCGTAACTAACCCAGCTGGGCTTTATAGTGCTACATTGGTAGCATTGCCTTTGCCCTCGACCATAATCGAACTCAGTTGGCAAGACTGCAACACATGGTCTTCAGCCTCCTACCTTGGCCAAACCTCAATTGTGCACGATATCCAAACTTGTGCCACTCCGTGTAACGCTTGGTTCAATTTTAGTACAACTCCAATGAATCCACAAGCCTACGGCTTTTTCACCAACCCAACTAGTGGTGGAAGCTATACTTGGGATTTAGGGGATGGTACCATCGCAACTGGCCCTCAAGTCAGTCATGTTTATAGTATTACGGGGCCTATCACAGCCTGTCTCTACTATGACAATGGAGCAGGATGCGTAGATACAAGCTGTCAAACCTTCATTGTAAGTGGCCAGTCAGGCAATTGTGATGCGTCTTTTACGTCCAATCCAATTGCAAATAGCAATTCAGTAGTATTAAATCCAGTAAATATTGCTCCGGGCACTTATTACGAGTGGAGCTTAGGTGATGGCTCAATCAGTACCACCCCAACCTATACTCATACTTACGCTCAGCCAGGCGTATATACTGTCTGCCTATTGGCTTACGACAGCAGTATTTCATGTATTGATACAACTTGTCAGACGCTCGTCATCAACGGTGGTGGCGGAGGTAATTGTGATGCTACATTTAGCTTTGCGCCAGATACTATCACCGCAGGCAATCCTTACGTTTATAATTTCTTTCCAGCATCCCCAACCTTGATCTCCAGCTATGCTTGGGACTTTGGCGATGGTAACACCAGCGCTTCGCCTTATCCACTTCATGCTTATAATAGCCCTGGAGTTTATACTGTTTGCTTGATCATCAGTGATCCTTCGGGTTGTACCGACACAAGCTGCCTTAGCCTGACAGTAGCTCAATATACTCCTAACTGCGATGCAAACTTTACCGCCTTCCCATTAGGACAGTTGACTGCCTTCAGTGTTAACTTTCCTGATCCTAACTTGAATTATCAATGGACCCTCGGAGACGGTAATGTGGCCAATGGCTCTTCTATTGTCTATCAATATGCTAATCCGGATACTTTCCAAGTATGTCTGATAGCATCTGATAGCATCAATGGCACCTGTGCTGATACCGTTTGCCAAATGGTAGTTGCTGGCGGTGGTCCTGCCAACTGTGATGCAAGCTTTGGATCTTATCCAGATACTTCTTTACAAAATCCTTTTTCTTATTTCTTCTACCCTTTCCAAAATACTCCGACTCTTAATTATAGCTGGGATTTTGGAGACGGCAGCAGTAGCAGCCAATCTTATCCAAATCATACCTATAACGCTCCAGGTATTTATAATGTCTGCTTAGCGGTAGATGATGGACTCGGTTGTGTAGACACTTCATGTGTATTGCTTACTGTTACACAAGGTAATCCTGGTGGCTGTGATCCAACTTTCTTTGCCTCTAGTCCTCAGATGAACCCTCAAGGTGGTGCTTTCATTACCTTTACTGCATTCTCCAATATGCAAGCCTCATACCTATGGGACTTTGGAGATGGCAATACTGGATTTGGTCATCAAACCAACCACCTATATAGCGCAGCGGGTACTTATAATGCTTGCTTGATCGTAACCGGCCAAAACGGTTGTAGCGATACTTCTTGCCAGTCGATCATAATCCCACCAATTGGTGTTCCATGTAGTGCTTCCTTTACTTCAATGGTAGCTCCCAACAATCTAGTCAACTTATCAGCTGACTTTAGTGGGTATAGCAACTATTTCTGGGATCTAGGTGATGGCAATACTGCAACAAGCGAAAATGTATCTCATACATATGCAGCAGCAGGAACTTATACAGTTTGCTTGACCGTAAGTGATTCGGCTAGTAATTGTGTCGATAGCCTTTGCCATATCGTACAAACTTCTCAGATACAGCCTCCTCCAGGATTTGCAGTATTGGGTCAAGTTTGGGCTGGTAATCAGGTAGCTGATGACTTTACCGCTTGGTTGATCGTGTACGATAGTGCAGCAGGCACACTTGCCGCGGTAGATACTTTTGTAAGTGATAGTAGCAATTTTGGCTTCTTCTTCTTTGTAGCTCCAAACGGCGACTATAGAGTCAAAGCTTCGCTGAACGCTTCTTCGTCTCAGTACGCTAGTTACCTCCCTACTTATTATGGAGATGAGCTATTTTGGAATAACGCCATCGTAGTAAATCAGCAGACCTTCCCATTTGTACAAATCAATCTGATCGCGGGTAACAACCCAGGTGGCCCTGGATTTGTAGGAGGACTCGTTAGCCAAGGCGCCAATAAAGCTGAAGGTGATCCACTCGCTGGTATGCACGTCCTCGTAACCAACGATCAAGGCGATGCAGTAATGCATACTACTACGGATGAAGACGGAGAATACGAACTTGACAATCTAGCTTATGGTACTTACCATATCTATATTGAAATCTGGGGTCGTAATCTAGAGCACCATACTATCACTATCGCACCAGGTGCAGAAACGCATACTGATGTTGACTTTGAAGTAACTGATGATGATGTAACTGCTTCGGGTACTACCGGAATCGATGATCTACTAGACCCATTAAGTCTACAGATTTTCCCGAATCCTATCTCTGGCGAGCAAGACCTTAACGTAACCCTAAGTCTCAAGCAAAGCGCTGAGGTAAACTTTAGTCTACACAATATGGTCGGTCAGACAGTTATCAATCAAACAGAACGTATGATTGCTGGCCCACAAGCTAAATCATTACAAGTATCTAGTCTCCCAGCTGGAGTTTATTTCCTTAGAATGAACGTCAATGGCGAGTCAATGAGTCCTATCAAAGTAGTGATTCAATAGAGTTAAATGTCTAATAACCAAGCTCAATGTCCAATCAAGGAGCTAATAGCCTCGGACATTGAGCTTGGATATTGATTAATGGGAATCCTATCTTAGTTCCTGCATGGCGCAAATCGACGCGAAACTTCTCAAACGCTGCCGCAATAAGGACAGGCGTGCTCAGAACCAGCTTTATGAGCTGTGTTTTGGTATGTTGATGCCGGTCTGTATGCGTTATGCAAGTTGTGAAGACGATGCGATGAGCTATCTAAACTTAGGTTTTTATAAGATTCTCAAAAATCTCAAAAAATATCGACCCGAGATCCCGTTTAACGCTTGGAGTAAAAGAGTGTTAATCAATACAATCATCGATGAGTTGCGGAGCAAAAAACGCTACCAAAACCAAATAGAACTACGTGAAAATCTACCGGCAGAGGAGCGAGGTTTTGCTCAATATGACCCGGCCATTAGTGGAGAGGATGTCTACCGTTTTATTCAAAATTTACCTCCTGTTACCGGTAGTGTTTTCAATTTATATGCCTTAGACGGCTACAAACAAGTAGAGATTGCAGATATGATGGGTATAAGTGTAGGCACGGTGAAATGGCATTATGCCGAAGCCCGCAAAAGGCTCAAAAAGATGGTTACTACATTCAGTCAGCAGCAAAAACTGGTGTCATGAAGGAAAAAGACGCATTAGAACAATTTATCGAGGATAAACTTGCCGAAACGCAGTTTACCTACCAAGCTTCGCATTGGGATCAAGCTTCCAGTCAAATGGCAGCATGGGAAGCAGAGGCAGCTCGCAAAAGACGCTTCCTTTGGTTCTACCTCTTTAGTGGCGTGGTATTTATTAGCCTTGCTATCACGGGTGTTTTTGCCCTCTCGCTTCGCGGAACGCCAGAGTCCGAACTGATCAGCCAAATCAACAATCCGGCCCTAGTCAGTAGCGAGACCAATGATTGTGATACACTTATCATCTCTAATCCGGACCTCTTGACGGAGCGTTCGGCGCAGCCAGTCCCCTCTCCTACTCTCCAAGCAAACAACAGCCCTCGCAACACAAAAAACAAACTATTTAGTGGCCGCACTAGAGGCCAACAAAAGCAGACCGGCACCAATACCAATACCTCCAACAATCTTTCCCTTACCGCTAAAGACCCAAATGCTTTCTCTAGCCCTTACTCTCATCCATTATCTGCCTCCATTGAGCGTTCTGCACAGCAATCCGGTATCGCTTATCTCATAAATCATATACGCTACCGTGCCTTTAGTCCTGACTCAATAGAATGTGAGTTTATAGTCGTTCCAAATCAAGAAAACAGCTGGAAACAAAGCAATTCCTTTAACTTCTACGTCCAAAGTGGAGCCAGTTTTACCGCCACTCAAATGGGCGAAAACGGTGGTAGTCTCCAAGGAGGCCGCAGCACTGCTAGTGTCGGAATACGCTATAATTTCCGTCCGGGCTTAGCCCTCGAAAGCGGCATCCAATACCACAGCAATCATCTCGACGAGCTTAGTCTTAGTGTCACAGGTCGCGAATTTGACTTTGTAGCCCGTGAACAAACAGTACGTTGGCAGCTGGAACAATTGCATTGGTTGAGCATCCCTCTGCAACTCAGTATACGACCATTGAAGCGACATGAGCTTACCTTAGGAGCGAGTCTTGATTACTTAGCCACTAGTCGTGGAACGCTCCGTCAAAGTCAGCAAGACCCCTTCAATCCCACTACGACTATCGATGGCAATGGCAACGGCATTGTCTACGGACTCCGGACGATCAACTACTCAGCTCAATTAGGCTATCGTTTTTATATACATCCGCGTATGGCTTTGGATATGCGCTACCGATATGGCTTCCGCAACCTACTTGACGAGGCAATTTGGACCACAGAAGCCCCCCGTTTCGACAGACAATTTCAAGTGGGTTTACTATTTTATCTGAAGTAAAAAATGATGAGAAAAAAGTCTAATCATATCGCTGACTCCGTCATTTCCGCGTGTCACCCCGAGCGAAAACTATTGTCGTTTTCGGTTTATAGCTTTCTCTTCGTCACGCTCAGTCTTAGCCTAATCTCCTGTCGCAAAGATTTGCCTTTGCCGACAGATGGGGAAGTCTTGTTCTCAGTTACAGGACAATTGGAAGGCAAAAAGTGGCAATTAGAAGCAGGTATTGACGATTACTACCTAGATACTGATCATGGGATTGACGATGAGGCAGTACGGGAATTTTCAGGACATTTTAGACCAACCGACTGCAAAGATTGTCGCGAAAGTCTCAAACTTGTCATCAGAGATTATAAGCGAGACATCAGTACTGAAGCCGTTAATCTAGATAGCGTTTTCAAGGATCAGTTTTATCTCTATCGCGGTGAAGTACCTGTGCCTGATGGCCGTACATTTCGGTTTAGAGGCCACTCCGGTGGAACGCCACCTTATGAATATATGTGGGATTTTGGTGATGGGAATACTTCGAGTGAAGCAGAACCCAAGCATCAATTTACCGGTGATAGCGCTTATCAAGTCAGTGTTTATATCAAAGATGCCAATGGTTGTTCAGACCAAAGTCGCAATGAAGTAGTAACAGGCGAGCGCTTCAATCAGTGTGATATCGAATTTATTGCCACTCCTCAAGGCAGTAGTCAAATCCACTTAGACATCGATTATCCAAATATTGAACAGGATTTTCCATTTGTATTATGGAGTTTTGGGGACGGCACCGTTGCACAAGGCACTTACTCCCCGACCCATACTTACGATTTCCCCGGTATCTATGAGGTCAAGATGGTGCTATTTAGCCCAGATGGACAGATATGCTGCGATATCAAAAATATTTACTCTGAGCCTAGTGAGACTTGTGCTTCATACATCGCCTATCGCTCTGCCAATCCTACCCCAGCATTACGTCGCATCTACCTTATATACACAGACGATCAGGGCAAACGATATACGACCGATTATTTTGAAGGACAGCCAGACGACAGCTATTTTGAATTACTGGATTGGGAAACTTATAAAGATGATCCAGATGGTCAGCCAACTGTCAAACTTGAAGTCAAGTTTCAGTGTCGTCTATTTGAAATAGACAATGAAGACAATTATATCGATCTCAATGATGCAAGCGCGCGTTTTGCTGTCGCTTACCCTGATGATTGATCAAGATTTTTAGCGTTTTTCTCGTAAGCTAAATTGGTATTTACAGCAAGGGCGACCCATTGGGCCGCCCTTTTACATCGCGTGCAAAAATTACTATAAACTAACTACTCTATTACCCTTGTATCTCTGCGATGAGTTTAAGGGCTTTCTTTACTTCTTCTTTGATCTGAGGGTAAGCGTTCTGCGCTAGCAGCTCCTTACGAATCAGCTTTGAACCCATCCCGACACAAGTAACACCTGCACCAAACCAAGCTTCGAGGCTTTCACGGGTAGGACTAACGCCTCCCGTAGGCATGATGCTCGTCCAAGGACATGGACCTTTAATCGCTTTGACAAAACCAGGTCCCAAAACAGAACCGGGAAAAATCTTGACGATTTCAGCGCCGAGTTCCTCAGCGAGGGATACTTCACTCAAACTTGCACATCCGGGTGCCCACATCACTTTACGGCGGTTGCAAACTTTGGCCATTTCAGGATTTAAAATCGGTGAAACGATAAAATTCGCGCCTAATTGTAAGTAAAGAGAAGTGGTTCCAGCATCCACGATTGAGCCAATACCGAGAATCATCTCAGGACATTGTTGTGCGGCATATTTGTTGAGTTCAGCAAATATTTCGTGGGCAAAATCCCCACGATTGGTGAATTCCATTACTCTAACGCCTCCTTCATAACAGGCTTTCAATACCTCTTTGGCCTGTTCAAGATCAGGGGAATAAAACACAGGTACTAAAGGTACCCGCATCATCATATCTGCGACTTTTAACCTACTAAATCTTGCCATAGCTTATCGACTCACGCGCCCTGAGGCGTCTCCTCCTACGAGTTTTTCTACTTCTGCGACACTCACGAGATTGAAATCTCCTTTGACAGTATGCTTGAGGCAAGATGCTGCAACAGCAAAATCTAAAGCCTTTTGATCATCGCCCGGATAAGTCATCAAACCATAAATCAAACCGCCCATAAAGGAGTCTCCCCCTCCTACTCTATCCACGATATGCGTGATTTGATAGGTATTGGTATGAAAAAGTTTTTCTCCATTCCAGAGCACACCTGACCAACTATTGTGGCTTGCGCTGATCGATCCTCGCAAAGTGATGATCGCTTTTTTAGCCTTTGGGAACTTCGCCATCAGCTGTTTACCGACAGATTCATAAGAAGCAGCATCCACATGACCACTGGTCACATCAGCTCCTTCCGGATGAATACCAAAGACTTTTTCAGCGTCTTCTTCATTTCCCAAAATCACATCACAATACTTCACCAACTCAGGCATAACCTCTCCTGGAGTTTTACCCCATTTCCAAAGGTTTTTGCGATAATTGAGATCGGTTGAGATCGTAATTCCCTTAGCATCTGCGGCTTTTAGCGCCTCCTCACAGACAGCAGCTACTGACTCAGAAACTGCAGGTGTAATGCCTGTCCAGTGAAACCATTCGACTCCGTCGAACACTTGGTCCCAGTCGATCATGCCCGGTTTTAACTGGGCAAAAGCAGATTCAGCTCGGTCATAGACGACTTTGCTTCCTCGAGAGACGGCACCTGTTTCTAAAAAATAGATACCGGTCCTATCTCCACCTCTAGCTATGAGACTTGTATCAACGCCATATTTACGCAGGTTCATCAAGGCAGCATCACCAATTTCATTTTGTGGCAAACGACTCACAAAAGACACGGGGATACCATAGTTGGCGAGTGAGACGGCCACATTAGCTTCTCCACCACCATAGGTAGCGTCAAACTGATTGACCTGAGAGAAACGAAGGTAAGCAGGGGTGGCCAAGCGAAGCATAATTTCGCCAAAGGTCACGACTTTTTTCATGAATTCAGTTTTAGATTTTCTGTGTATTAGCGTTTAGGAACATCAAAAAAATAACGGTTCTTTAACAATTTCCGTGTTGAGTCAAAAGCATTGCTTTTCGAGTTGAAACATCCTCTTCCGCAAACGCCCCTTCAAAGGTGCTAGCGGGTTTTAGTGAGGGATGAAATCTTTCCAAATTTTACATCAGGCCCATTTGAAGGGGCCGTCTTGGATGGGGGATGTTAGACAACAAAAGTAAAAAACTTTTACCCTAGAAGGCATCAAATTTTACCAAAATGCTCCGTACCATGGAATTTGTCAGAGAACCAAAATAACTTGTCATATTCGCACAGAGATTTTGGACCAAGGCAAGGAAAAAAAATCGAGTTTGGCGAGCCAAGCGAGACTTTTTCTGATGCAGGACTGGTACAAAAGATCAAGCGAAGGGACATAAGTTATTTTTTGAACGTTCCTAAGGAGAATTACAATCCTCCCTTGATATCAATATTGGATCCTGTGATAAAGAACCCATTTCATCTTCAAATTATATTCCCAAACCTTGTCCGCCACCTACTTGTACAGTTTCTGCGGTCATAAAAGAAGCATCATCACTTACGAGGAATGAAACAACAGAAGCTACGTCCTCTGGCTGTCCTAATCGTCCTAGTAAAATATTGTTTTTCCAAGAAGCGAAAACTTCCGGCTTAGTGGATTTGATTTGCTTATGAAAAGCCGTATCAATTGTACCAGGTGATACAGAATTTACTCTAATTCCATATTCAGCAAGGTCTTTTGCCAATGCTCTCGTTATGGCATGCACCGCTGCTTTTGAAGTACCATAAATGCCAGCACCTGGGCCTCCAGCATTCCAACCAGCGATTGAGGTATAATTAATAATGGAAGCATTTTCCCCTTTTTTTAGAAAAGGTATGGCCGCTCTTGAAACAAAAAAGGTTGAATCGAGATTTAATGCCATTACGGATCTATAAAATTCCGTGCTCATATCTTCAAATCTAGATCTTCCACCCAATCCTCCGGCATTGTTCACAAGCGCATCAATTTTGCCATACTTTTCGCCTATCGCTTTAATATTCGAAGCTACAGCTTCATCGTTTGTGACGTCAAAACCATAATATTCAGCGGTGATACCTTCGGCAGTAAGTTCTTTTACTCTCTCAGCGCCTTGTTCATCCTCTATCCCGTTCAAAATTACGGTATAACCGTCTTTGCCCAATCTTTTTGCGACTTCGAAACCAATACCTCCTGTAGCTCCTGTAATTACGGCTACTTTTCCATTTACATTACTCATATTTCTTATTTCTTTGATTATTTTATTGATGGAATCTGCTCTCTATTTACCGCTGGGCAGAAAATCGGCGGGGAACCGCTAGGTACCAATTTGACTGCTTTGAAAAGCTATAGCAATCTATCTATGGTTAAAAAAATCATTAATCCTGTGCCTAAGACAAAGGCTTTAGCGCTTCAATTTTAGGGCATAAAACCCAGACACTCGCCAAAGCGATCAAGGCTAAGCCTGATCCTAAGAAAAACACAGGGGTATAGTTACCTCCCGTCGTTAACCAAGGCACGAAGTAGGTTAAGCCTGCTGCTGCCAACTTGGCCGCTGTACCAGCAAATCCGGATAAGGTGCCAACCGTTTTCTTGCCAAAGAAATCACTAGGAAGAGTCTGGACATTTCCAATGGCAGTTTGAAACCCGAACAAAATGACAGCCATGATGATGACGGCATTTTCGGGTCCCCCAGGATTGGCCATCGCCAATAAGGAAGGCAACATGATCAAACATCCCAAGGTGATTACCAGCTTCCGTGTTTTGTCTACAGTCCAACCAGCCTTTATTCGATTCTGAGCTAATAAGCCACCAAACCAAGCTCCAAGCATAGCGCCTACGTAAGGGACCCATCCGAAAATGATCAGGCCTTTTACGTCCATGCCGTAAACCTCACTGAGGTAGGTCGGAATCCAGAAAACAAACAACCACCAGATCGGATCAATCATGGCTGAAGCAATAATTACGCCCCAGCTTTCTTTGCGGGATAGCATCTCCGTAGTGGAAGGGTTATATCCTTCGTCATGGTCTCCATCCTCATCTAGATCTTGATTTTGTTGTCCAGAGAGAATGTACTCCCGCTCGCTCTCAGTCAGCCATGGGTGTTCTTTGGGTGGCGCTTTTACGAGCACCAACCAAGGTACTAGCCATAGTAAGCCTGTCAAGCCAACCAAAATAAAGATCATTTGCCAACTAAAGTAAAGAGCTAGAAACGAAATGAGTGGAATGGCAATAATCCCTCCTATGGCGGCACCAGAGTTAAAAATACCCTGAGCTAAGGCCCGTTCTTTGGTAGGGAACCATTCTGCATTGCCTTTGGCCGCACCTGGCCAATTACCTGCTTCTGCCACCCCTAGTATACTCCGAAAAATACTAAAACTAAGCATGCCATTCGCCACAGCATGGAGTGCAGTAGCAACTGACCATACTCCTATGGACAAGGCAAAACCCAATCGAGTACCAATCCAGTCAAAAATCTTTCCAAAAATTGCTTGACCAAAGGCATAGGAAAAGACAAATATCACAGAAATGAGAGCAAAAACTTCTTTGAGCTCATCTATTGTTTTTTCCGGATATAATTCTGGCCCGATTTGCGGCCAAAGCACATTGAGTGACTGGCGGTCAATGTAGTTGATGATGGTTGCTAAAGCAATCAGTCCGATTACCCACCATCTTAATCCTTTGAGTTTCATACCGTTTGGCTTATTCGGTTAAAAAGTCTTCCCGATGTGGGCTAAAAACATCCAATAAGATGCCTCCTTTGGTACAAACACAACCGTGCATGACGTGTGGGGGGATATAAAATGAATCACCACCTTTGAGTGTTTTGACTTCGTCGCCGATAGTCATCTCAAATTCACCGCTTTCGACATAGGTTACTTGTGAGTGATGGTGCTCGTGCATCTGGCCGATACCGCCTGCTTCAAACTGTACTTTGACCATCATGATTTTACCATCAAATCCCATGATCTGACGCTTCAATCCTGGGCCAACTTCTTCCCAAGGAAGCTCGGCACCCAACAAAAATTCTTTACTTGCTTGTATAGATTCCATAATGATTTCTAGTTGTTTTTAGTGGTTTTGATCATGTGTATAGGACCTTGCCATTGTAGATTATCATCTCCAATGTCTAAGGCATGTTTTTTATCTTTTTCTGGCGATTGATTGGCGAGACAAAAGGTCCAAGTGGTACCGTCTTGATGACTGATGCGGACTACGCTGTAGAACGCGTCATTCCATAGAGTTTCCAACTTAGCGAGACTCCCAAATGGATCAAGCGGGATCTCTGTTACGGGGCTATATGACCCATGCATCTCCAAGGCGGAGAGGTAGAGGCTGTTTTGTTGACTCGCCTTGCGAACGATCAAAGCAGGATCTCTACGGATATTGAATAGCGGATCATTGGCTCCAGCACGGGCTAAGATCAATGCATCACTACTATCGACTTCAGTGTAGAGGGTAAAAAATCGATCCCCATTAAAACAGTTGATCCAAGCAGTTTGCTCCTTGCTATGCCCAATCGCTTCTTGATAGAGATGCTGATAAGCATCACTCGTGCCGAGAACGCTTGGCCCCGAAGTGGGGATTTCATATTCAAAACTACTGTTCATCAACTGTCCTTGAAAATAGAAAGGCAGATCATATTGATGGGACGAATCGTTCTGCGCAGCAACTCTAAAAATGTCGATCAAGAGTGGACGTCGTAAGTCCTCGTCCTCTAGCATGATCATCGTGCGATGCATTTCGATCCCCGGATAAGCATTATGCTCTTTGGCACTACTAACTTGGAAACCAGCCTGATCCGTCATAAATAAATAAGGATCAGAATGATTGGCGTTCGCTACTTTGAAGACACCTCCAAAATGAGAAGTTTCATCTACGACTAGTGTATTATGGGCGATACTATGTTTGGCCCAAGTCTTATTTTCTTTGAGGTAACGACCACCGGCTTTTTGATCGATATTGACCCAGCGTGCCGCCCCATAATCTTGCATAATTTCGGCTCCTCCATCATAGTAGGAAAAAGAAAGTTTGTCGTAATGTCCGTGCCCTAAGCCTTGAGCGGTATATTTCATCAAAAGGCAAAGTTCCTCTTCGGTATTCTTGGCTCGTACAATCCCTAATGCTCCTTCGTCTCCTTTGGCCCCATCGGTAAGTTCTTGTGATTGCTTAATAAAAGGTATCGCTTTACCGCTGGCTAAATCTCTGGCGATAGCAAATCCACTTTCATCCAGTATCACGCGACCTTGATCCTCGGCCACACTCAATAAAGCAGGGTCCTGCGTACCAAAGTAATAACTAATATCTACGGCCGACACCAATTCACGAGAGAGGTAAGACATACCTTTTTGGGCATCATTGATCGGAAAAAATTCACCGACGGAATTGGTCTGATTGAGCAAGGCCGATACAGAACGAATCAATAAACTATCGCGATAACTAAAGATATCTTGCTTGGGTAGATTACTGGCCATCGAGCGAGCAAAAATCATAAAAGGAAAGATCGCGTAACGCTGATAATAAGGGCCTTCAGTATAATAACCATCTGGTGAGAAAG
>JBGCFA010000373.1:0-9589 GCA_045106675.1 Bacteroidia bacterium | reverse complement strand
CCCTCGGAAGTCTACAAAATGACCTCAATCGCCTCCAAAAAGATTGGCAACGCAAGCAAAGTCTGCAAAAAGAATACGATCAACTCGATACCCGTCGAGAAAACCTCAAAGTTTTGCGCAATCTGTTTTATTCCAGTGGTTTCGTCAATTATGTTTCGACCATCTATCTAGAAAATCTCTGTCGTGCCGCCAACGAGCGCTTTATGCGGCTGACAAGAGGAGCCTTACGATTAGAAAAATCACCTCACAACAATACCTTCGATGTCATCGACCAACTCAATGGCGGTCGTCGTCGCTCGGTGAAGACACTTTCAGGGGGCCAGACTTTTCAAGCCTCGCTTTGTCTCGCTTTGGCCTTGGCCGATCAGGTCCAGCAACAGGCCGAAGAGAAACAAAATTTCTTCTTTTTGGACGAAGGTTTTGGTTCGCAGGACAAAAATTCACTGTCGATCATATTTGAGACGCTCAAGTCGCTCCGCAAGGAAAACCGTATCATCGGCCTCATCTCTCACGTAGAGGAACTCCAGCAAGAAATCGGTGCCTACTTGCATATCCATAATGACCCCGAGCTAGGCAGCCAGATTCAAGCCAGTTGGAATTGACAGTAGGCTTCGGCTTGCAAGCCGAAGCCACCTTGCAAACCAAATCCATCTAAATTGGTTCTATCACAAAGCAACCCATACTGATGAGAATTCTCAGCTTACTCTTTATGCTCTTGCTGGCTCAAAACCTCCAAGCCCAGAGCCTCACTTTCAGCCTAAGTGATTATCCCAGCCTCAAAAACCAACGCATCGGCATTCGTGGCAATACGGCTCCTTTAGCTTGGGACAAATCAGTTTTTCTCAATAAAAACGATCAAATTAGCCTCATTTTTGCTGAAGAGGTCGAGTTTGTGGAATACAAATTTGTCCTTGAAGACGACAAAGGCCAGACCATCTGGGAACTCAGCAGCGATGGCAATCGAATGTTAACACTGGGAGGCGAAATTCCCACGCGCATCGAACATAAATGGAATCAGCAACGTCCGATAGACATTAGTTCTCTGCCAATTTTGCAACCAGCGCAGTTACAAGAAGATTTGCAGCTCCTCAAAAAAGCGATTCTGGAGGTCAATCCTGCCGCTTATCGTTATCAGACTCAGGCTGATTGGGATTCGGCCTTTCGCGTCGCGGAACGCTACTTTGAAAGTCCCAGAACCTATGCCGAGGCTTATCTTAAATTGTCCGAATTGGTCGTGATGGTCCGCTGCGGCCATACGCTCGTCAATCAGCTCAACCAGCATCCGATCGTCAAAGCAGTGGTGATGGATCAAAAGGATAAACTCCCCTTTGCTTTTGTCTGGATCGACCAACGCATGATCATCACCCAAAGTGCGTCGGATGAAGCAGCGCTCAAAATTGGTACTGAAGTCCTCGCGATTAATGGGGTAGGAGCAGAGCAAATATTAAAGAGTCTTTTGCCATATGCATCTGCCGATGGTGGCAACGAAGGCAAACGGATCAACAAAATGCAGCTCAAGGCCGTCAGTTTTGAGTATGAGGAGTTCGATTCATATTTCCCATTGCTTCATCCTCCGCAAGACGGCCAATACCAATTGAGCGTTCGCAATGCGGATCAAGAAACACCCCAAACAATCCAAATCGGGGCCATGAGTCGGGTCGAGCGCAATCAAATTTTGGATGACCGCTTCGCGGAACGCCCCCAATCATTTGAAGATACTTGGGAGTATCGGATCATTGATGATAAGGTGGCTTATCTCAAATTGGGTACGATGGTGACTTGGCGTTTTGAGATGGATTGGAAAAAGTTCCTAAAAAAAGCGTTCCATGAAATGGGTAAAAAGGAGATCTCCAATCTCATCATCGACATCAGAGGCAACGAAGGCGGCTCGGACTTGGTCGGACAAGAGTTGGCTAACTATCTCTTGCAGGAAGAGTGTATCGTGAATGATCTCCAAGCTCGGTCCAAAATCCAAGGCGTCCCCAACGAACTCAAGCCTTATATCACGACTTGGGACACTTCGATTTATGATATTTCGGATCGCCTCAAGCCATTGGGAGATGGTTTTTATACCATAAAGAAAGATGCACTAACCTTTACCATCCCTGCGGGAACTAAACCTTATAAGGGTAAAGTTTATTTGTTAGGCGATGCCTCCAATAGTTCTGCCACTTACTATCTGCGCCGCTCTATTGCCCATTGCAATGTCTTAACCATCGTCGGTACGCCCTCTGGAGGCAATCAAAATGGTATCAATGGAGGTACACAATTGATCTTTAGTTTACCCAATAGCCTCTTTGAGGTAGATATTCCAGTGATAGGCGACTTCAGTCGAACGCCTCAGCCCGATGCTGGCTTGCCAGTAGATATTTTGCTCGAAGCGAGTGTGGATGCGATCCGAGCGGGCAAAGATGAACAGTTAGAGGCTTTGTTACAGTTGATTGATCCGTAGCGGCGCAAAATCTTGCGCCGCCACAGTATCAGTGATTTTTTGGCGCCGCCACAGTATCAATGATTTTTGCACCCACACAACATAATTTACGCATGCCAGCCTTTTGGCTGAAATTGATATTTACCGTTCTCGTCACGAGAAAAAAACAATAGGCTCACCCCATTGGTGAGGAGTAGGTGAGGAGCACCGATGCTGACATTGTAGCGGGCGATCTGATGCAGGGTGTCTTCGGAAAGTGCTACGGCAGGCGCTTTGCACTCGATGAGGATGAAGGCTTTGCCATTGCGATCAAATACTACTAGATCAAAGCGTTTGGCCATGCCACGATAGTCCACCGCCTTTTCGACCCCGATCAGTGAGGCGGATATCCCTTTGTGTTGGATCAGATATTGGACCAGTTGTTGGCGCACGTACTCTTCTGGCTGGAGTACAAACCATTTTTTGCGGATCGGGTCCCACACCCAATCCTGATCCTCTCTTTTTTCGATCCGTATGTCACTTTCAGGGAAACAAAACTTCATAAGACAAAAATAAGAGGAATTGTTGACTCCGTGAATAGTTGATTTGTTGAATCTGCAATTTGTTGACTACCTTCATTCAGGCCTTCAACAAATCAAGAACTGAAAAGATAAATGATCACCTATAGCGTCACCGTATCTCTGGAAACTGTCATTGAAGCCGAATGGCTCCGCTGGATGCAGACTCAGCATATCCCAGATGTAATGAGCACTGGTTTTTTTGAGGATTTTGCGATCCGTAAACTGCTTGATCCAGCACCAGATCCGGGTACCTCTACTTTTAATTTTCAATATCAATGCAAAAGCATGAAGGTCTTGCAACAGTATCAAGCCACAGCGGCTAAAATGCTGCAAGCGGAACATGAAAAACGTTACCGAGGTCGTTATGCGGCCTTTAGAACGATATTGGAGGAAATCTGATTTTACCGTAAATTCTATATATGCAACGCATCTCTTTCATTTTGATTATTGCTTTGGGCTTGGCTAGCGTATTGATGGCCTGCAAAAGCAGTAAAACACCTGGCAATAGTGCTACTGATAATGGCGAAAATGCCGAAAAAATCAGCTGGAAAGTCCTTGATGAAGGCCCCTACTGTGGTATTCAAGAACCGGTCAGTCGTCTCATCACCAACAATGACGAGTGGCAAACTTTCTACAAGAAGTTTGGTTCCAATCGCTTCCCTTCACCCGAAGCAGCAGAGGTCAACTTTGAGGAAAATGCCCTGATTGTATCTATCATGGGTATGCGTACTTCCGGTGGACACAAAGTCGAAATCAATAGCATGCTCAAAGATGGCGAAACCATCAAAGTGAGTTTGACCTACGTAGCGCCCGGCGATAACTGTATGGTTACTGAAGCGCTCACCCAACCTTACATTTTTGCGCTAGTGAGCAATCAAAACGTATCTGCCGCCGAATTTGAAGTGGTTGAGCGCACAGACAATTGCAATCAATAGGGCAATCCTATTGTTGCTGATATCGACGGCGGGACTTTGGTCCTGTCTGTCGGCTCAGTCGTATGTTGATTTTTCCCCTCTTCGCTCTGCTGGACCTATTCCGGCAGACTTCTTGGAATCCGCCTCGCTCAAGTATGAGCGCGAAATGAATCATTGGGCCGACTCTAGCAAGGAGATGCGGTCAGCGGTTGGGACTTATTATGAAGAGGATTTTTATTATCTCAATCGTCTGCTGCAAAGCGGTCAGGTGCTCTTTGGTGATCCACTCAGCCAATACGTATCCCAAGTCGCAGATCATATCCTTCGCGATCAAGCCGAGCTAAGGCAGCAGCTTCGATTTTATATCGTTCGCTCTACGGTAGCCAATGCTTCCAGCACCAATGACGGTATCGTCCTCGTCAATATGGGTTTGCTGGCGAGAGTAGAAAACGAAGCCCAACTCGCTTTTGTGCTTTGTCATGAGATCAGCCACTTCGTGGAACGCCATGCCTTAAAGGGATTTCAGCAGTATATCAAGCAGGAAAACGACACTAAAGGCTTGCGTAAGGCAAAGAATTATGAAATTCTGCAGGAAGCGCATTCCCTTTATTCGCAAGAGGTCGAAAAAGAAGCCGATCGCCTAGGCATGGCTCTTTATCTCAAAGCTGATTATCCCCAATCTGAATTGTCGCGAGTCTTTGACATCCTCAAAGTGGCGGACCATGACTTTGGGCAAGAAGCCCTTGATCGTAGTTTGTTAGAGAGTGATTATCTCACATTCAACCAAGCACAATGGCCCGATACTTTGGAGTATGTATATGATGCAAGCTTGTCGGCCATTACGCATCCTCAGCCTTTAGAACGCAAAAATGCATTACTAGAGAACTTAGAGGCTTATTCTCCATCTGATAAAACGCTAATCTATTGGGTTGGCAAAAAAGCGTTCCGCGAAGCGAGAGAGAGCAGCCGCTTCGAACTCTGCCAACGCTATCAATTGGAGCGCTCTTACGAATCTGCCTTTTATGCGGCTAGCGTTTTGCTCAAGACACAAAAGCATCAACAGTATCTTTACAAACAACTCACTTATAGTCTTTATGCCATAGCGCAATTTTCGCATGTGGGCGAGTTTTGGGATGTGCATCAGGACTACGAAGAATTGGCGGGGCCGAGTCATCGCCTCGCCTATTTGATGGAGCAGCTAAACCCGCCAGAACGAACAGTCTTGGCTTTGTCTTTTGCTTGGAAAGCTCAGCAACGTTATCCGCAGGATGCTGAGTTGATCAAGATCAATCAAGATCTGATGCAGTCGCTTGGTCGATATTATGTTGATAGTTTGGCTTATTTCTATGGTTTGGATCAGTTGGAAGGCAAGTCCGACACCAGCTTTGTGAGGACGGGATTGGCGGACTTATTAGCTGACGAAGCGTTCCGCGCAGCGATGAAGACAAACTTGCAAATCGGCTTGAATCTGCGTCGTGCCTTCAAAGCTCCGAATAGTCAGACGCTAGGCGAGTCTCAACAAAAGAAGATTGCTGGTTTTACACTTGACCTTGATAGTTTGGTGCTGATCAATCCGCGCTTCCAAAGTGTTGATCGTCGTGAAAATCCCGAAACACAGCTAAAAGCATCTGCTGAGGGGGGCGCACATTACAAAGCGAGTCTGCAACGGCATGCCAAGACTTTGGATTTGGACTTGCAGTTATTGGCTTATGATTCCTTGCAGGTGGGCGATGTGGACAAGCTCAATGACATCCAACTGTTTCAAGAGTGGTTGTTTGAAATACCGACCAATCAAGGTTTGCAGCGTATCAGTATTTTGCAAGATGAGGTGGCCGGCCTTGCCGAACGCTATGGCACCTCCTATTTTGCTTGGTCGCAGGTGGTGGTAGTTTCTGACGTTCGGCCCGGCCGTAAGATGATGCTTTGGATGGGATTATTTCCACCGATACTGCCTTATTCGCTGTACTATGTTTTAACGCCGACCCACAAGCTTTACTTCTATACGACGATCTATGATATCAAGCGAGGCAAATATCTATTGGTTTACCCGCAGCAATTGCGGATGAAGGATCGTAAGGACGTGATCAATTCGGTGGCCTACGATTTGATATTGCAGATCACATCTGAATGAGAAACGCCATAATCATTGACGAGGCGATGACGCTTGTTGGATATTTAGAAGTCTACTGCACCATCATTCGTATGCTCTTGTTGCCTTCATCGCTAGTCAAGGTTACATTGTAAATACCACTAGCGAGTCCTTGGAATACCAAAGGATGAAGATAAGTCTGAGTATGCAAATCTCCGATCAGGCTCGTTTGTATGAGTTGTCCTTGCAGGTTAGTGATCATAATCTCAACATTGCTCAAATTGGAATTGGTGATCTTGAGGAGGTTATGATCAATGGCTGGATTGGGAAAAAGGCTGATACTGAGGCCCGAGAGCGGGTCTTCGATATTGGTAGCCCAAGGAGTCTCGTATTGGATTTCTAGGTATGAATAATCGATCGAAAGGCCATGGGTTTCTTCCCAGTATTGTACATTGGCACCAGAATGTTCATAATAGATGTAACGCAGGCCTTGACCATAGCCATCCATTACATAACTGACCCATCTCCATTCATTTACGGCATTGGTCTTCCAATTATATTCTAGAATTACATTTTGGTTGGCATCGCGTAGCTGAACTTTCATCATGTGTATGTCTGAAAATTCGTTTCCGTTGCCTTTCATAAACTCCCCGAAGAGGATTAAGGGTTCAAGGTCTAGCTCTGCTGCTGTATATCCTAAGGCAATGAGGTCCAGTAATTGGTGTTTGCTACAAGTATCATAAGAAGTTCTGAATCGGCCATTGTCATCAACGGTCCAGCCATCGCCACCATTGAGACCAATTTCCCAGCCAGAAAAATCGTGGGTTCTGCCACCCGCATAAATGATATTGTTACTAATAGAGATATGAGAAGCGTCGATTTGAGCACCATACTGTCCCGCCCAAGAATCTCCGTCTTTGGATTCGTGTACGTATTTGATGTAGCGTAAGCCGGGACCATACTTACGGAAAGTACCTGAAACTGTCTGCCATTCGGCGGTTGTCGTGATATCACCCGAATCAAAAGAGCGGATGATATTACCACTAGAGTCTTGTAGCTCTACATAGAGTCGATAATGATCCGCTGCAGTGCCACCAGCCTCGCGTCCTTTGTACTTTTCCGAAAAGAGGACAATCGGAGCTTCATCCAATACATTTGCATCATAACCGAATGCCAGTAAATCGATGGTTTGCTCCTTTGAGCACCATTCAAAAGAACCGATCCAACAAGGAGTGCTATCGACGCCCTCAGAAGACAATATTGACCAGCCATCTCCTCCAGAGCTAGTGATCGTCCAAGCGGAAGTGGTGCTATCATGCGCTCCAGGATTGCTTAGTATATTTTGAAATTGTTGTGCATGCATCATAGCGACTATCCCAAAGAGACTGATTGAAAAGCTAATGATATGTTTCATATAACAAGACTTGGAGGTTCTTAGCTAAGATCTATTAAGAATATCTAAAAATGCACAAATCGGGGTTTCGCGGCCATGCAAATATTGAGTACTACGGTTCCATTTTCCAACGTTCGGCAAGGCCGCAGTCTCTATGAGAGCAAAGAGGTAATATATCTTTTGGTAGAGCGCACAATTGCGGCTGAAAGATCGTAAGGACTTGATAAATTCAGTAGCTTACGGCCTCATTTTGAAACCCAAGTTCGAATAATACTTCCCATGGCCGTCAGCCACCCCAAAACAAAAGTACCAGTCTTATTAACCTCTGTCCTGATCATTGCGATTTGTGGCATTTTATATGAGTTGTTGATCAGTACGATTACGAGCTATTTCCAAGGCAGTAGCATTTTACACTTTTCCTTGGTGATCGGGCTGTTTTTGTCCTTTATGGGAGTGGGCTCTTACTTCTCGCGTTATATCAAAAAGGATCTCTTGACTTGGTTTATTCGTTTTGAGATCGTACTCGGTGTAGTGGGTGGTTTTGCCACTTTTCTGCTTTATTTTGCTTTTTCGTTGACGCCATATTTCTACTTAGTGGCCTTTATATTGATTGCCATTTTGGGGGGAATGATCGGGGTTGAGATTCCGATTTTGACACGGATTGTGAGAGAATATGAAAACCTCCGCGATGCCTTGGCTTCGGTTTTGTCCTTTGACTATATGGGCTCTTTGGTCGCTTCGGTTTTGTTTCCCTTAATCTTACTTCCCAATCTGGGAACGATGCGCACCTCCTTTATCGTCGGTCTGCTCAATCTGGTGGTCGCATTGCTCAATATTTATCTGTTTCGCGATGAACTCAAACGATTCAAAAGCTTGATGGCAAGCACTGTCGTTGCTATTATGGTATTGGTAGGCGGATTTGCTTATTCATTCCAACTCAATAGTTTTTTTGAGCAGTTTTTATATCAAGATGAAGTGATGCTTTCTCGACAATCTGCTTACCAGCAAATTGTTATGACTAAGTGGAATCAAGATATTCGTCTCTTTATTGATGGGAATATCCAGTTTTCCTCCCGTGATGAACATCGTTATCATGAGCCATTGGTACATATCCCGATGGGAATGTCGCCTTCGCACGAACGCATTTTGGTCTTGGGCGCCGGAGATGGTTTGGCGGTACGGGAAATCCTCAAATATCCAGATGTTGGTACCATCGATGTCGTTGATCTTGATCCTGAGATGACGCAGATTGGAGCGCATCATCCGGTCTTGATCCGACTCAATGACAGCGCTTTTCATCGAGGCAATGTCAAAATATACAATCAAGATGCCTATAAGTTTATCGAAGAGAGTTCAGCGTTCTACGACGTAGTGATCATAGACCTGCCCGATCCTAACAATCATAGCTTAGGCAAGCTGTATTCACAGGAGTTTTATGGCTTACTCGCCAAACGCTTATCCATAGGAGGCACAGTGGTAACCCAATCTACTTCGCCTTATTTTGCCCCTAATGCCTTTTGGTGTATCCATCAAACGATGGAAACGGTCTTCCCACATACGCTCGGCTACCAAAGCAATGTGCCTTCTTTTGGCCCTTGGGGTTATAATATCAGCCAACATCTGCCCGCTAAATCTCATATTGACTCGGTAGCAGTTAGTAAAGTTTGGCAGGAGCAAACGATCAGCCGATTAGAGCAAACGCTTTTTCAACGAGCGGATACTTTGTCGTTTCGTTATCTCAAACCAGAGGTTTTATCTTCTCTTTTTAGTTTTGATGGCGACGTTGCCGAACGTCCAGTCGAAGTCAACCGACTCTCCAACCAATCTTTAGTAGAATACTACGAAAAGAGCTGGAATCAGTGGCGCTAAGACTTGTTCTTTTCCTTTGATGAAAAGAACCAAAAATCAAGGCAAAAAAATGCTTCCGGCCACTTGCCATCGCCTCCCCCGCTTTTTTGCCGTGCCTGCGCTCCTTGATTCCTTGGTTAAGATTTAGGATCGACTACAAGACTTCTAAATATTCAACCAATACGTCAGCTTAAATACCAATGCGCGATTTTTGCTGGCGAAACCATCTGGTAGATAATTTTCGGTATAAACGATAAAGAAGTCTGAAGCTGGTTGGAAGCGCCACTGAAAACGGGCGTTTAGGTTGACATTGTTGAGGAGGCTATTGTATTGGACGTAGGTGGTGAGGAAGAG
>JBGCFA010000372.1:0-16536 GCA_045106675.1 Bacteroidia bacterium | reverse complement strand
CCACAAAAAGACATAAGATCCAAGGCAACGTTCGCGATCAGCGGCAATCCCTAACTCATAACGCTTACGATAATAATCAGCTTTGACGCTGCTACTTTGCTCTATGGGTGCTCCCCACTCTGTAGTAGGGACCTCCCAGTGCCCGTTTGGGCCCCACTCCGTAATCATATAAGGTCCATCCCAGCCATAGCTGCGGATCTCCTTGTCAACACCAATCAGCCCACCATAGGTATTGATCCCATAAATATCAATTTCAGGGGCTCTTTCCATGATTAACTGGACTTCTGCGACATCAATTCCCGCTGTAACGGTCATAGTCGGATGATTGGGGTCTTCTTCATGGATCATTTTGGCAATATCATTGATCGCATTCCAGACTCTATAATCGCTATACATTAAGTCATTTTCATTACCGATACCCCACATTAATATTGCCGGGTGATTTTTATACTTCTTGACCACTTCGTGGAACTGTTCAAATTGAGCCTTGACAGATTTAGTGTCATCATAGTCAAAGCCTTGCCTTTCTTGGCCAACCCAGAGACCAAACAAGACCGTCAAACCTCTGGCATGGGCATCATCCAAAACTTTGGCTGCATCATTAGCCGCCCAAGTTCTGATAGAATTAGCACCACAAGCCACGGCTTCATCAAGAAAATCTTGACCGCCAACTCCTTTGACATAATAAGGTTTGCCATCACGATAGAGCTGATAACCATTCTCATCTTGGCGAACTTCCACCTTAATTGGCTCCATTTTTACCTGAGCAAAAACAGGCAAACAAAAAGTCAAACCAATTAGTAGTGTTAATATTTGAGCACGAATAGTAAGCATAATAAAGGGGGCTAAATATTTATATGATGAAATCCAGATATGACCTGAGAAAGTCTCACTCAATGTCATTTACTAAAAAATAGCCTCAATCAGCTCTAATCACAAGTTTTTTTAGCCTTGATGTAATCGTGATGTATTACTTTTTTCAATTAGATGCAATCATGATGTAGGCTATTTTTTCATGAACACATATAATTAATCTAATTTAAAGTTATCCTCTATTACTCGAAAACTGCTGTACTCATGCGAATGCTACTCCGCCCTCTAGGCAGCCTTTTATTGCTTGGCTTTTGCTTAGCATTGCCTATCAAACTCGATGCACAAATATCAGACAGTACGTCTGAAGCATTTGAGTTACCTGACGGTTACCGTGCTCCACAAGGAGACTCCGTTTTACGGCCATTGCCACTACGCAAACTCAATGTCAATGGCTATTACCGATTCTTTGGATATGGTCGTAATATGACCACTCCCTACCCCAACCTCAGTCCTTACGAAAAAGCGGCAGGTGTTGGTGATGGATATCGAGAACCGATGCTTTCTCTTTTTGTTAGCGGCCGGCCGAACGCTAAGTCTAGTTTCGCGACCGAACTCTATTTCTTCACGCCCTATGAAGGCAGTACCCAAGGCAATGTTTTTACGATGAACTTGGGTATCAATCTTTACGGTAATTTTCGAACACGCTTCGGAAAGTTTGGCGTCAGAGCAGGTGGTATCCATTGGTATGCGATGAGTCCCATGACTATGGGGATATTTCAAGTAGCAGACCGCTATAGTATTTTCGACCGAACGCCTTGGGAAGGCGTTGACGGAACGGGAAAATATGACAACTACTATAATACCGGTGCGATCAATCAAGACATTCGATGGAATAATCGCGCATTCCAAGGCTTAATCGTAGAAGGCGGTAGCTTACCTGGTGGAATGTCTTTTGCCTTTATGTATGGCAAAGCACAAGCCAACGGTGGCTTACTACAAGGACAAACAGACCCTTTAAATACGATCATTCAGCCTGGGATAGCTGGTAATTTACCGACTTACAATGGGTTCAGTGGTATCAATCGCGCTTTGCCCAATAGCTTTACAGGATTTAGACTCAAAAAGAATTTTGGCACTAATTTCATCGCCTATAATACGATCTATAACCAAAATCGACTTGACAGTATCAAGGATGTATTCCAGACTTACGGCGTACATACGCTTCACTTTCAATTCAATCCTATAGGCTTAAACCTTAGTGGCGAAGTCGGCGCAGGTAACTTTACACTCCCAGGCCAAGAAACTAAATGGGGGGAGACGGTATTACTCAGACTAGGGATCCCAAAGCGATATACTTATCTACCCCTTAATTTTGAGTTCTATCAAATCAGCAAGAATTTTTACAATGATAACGGAGAGGTACAAACCTTTTCCAATCCGGAGATTCAAAACTCTAGCATTGGTCCCAATCAAATTGGTCAGGCCTCTGTCGCTGGTGCCTTAGCCCAAGTGGGACAATTGGTTCACAATCGTCGTGGTATCAACCTCAATACAGAAAAGAATTTTGGTCCGCTCAGGATCAATGTAGGATGGGGAATTTCACAGGAGATCGACACCCTTAGCAGCGAGCTTTCTTATGTGCATCGTATCAATGGATTGGCACTTTCACGTATTTACAATCCATTTCCTTTAGGTGCGACTGGCCCAACGGTTGTAGGACCTTACAACCGAGTATTCACCTTTTTCAGAGGCGCATATGAGCGAGTAGGCTTAACCGATATCGATCCCGGCACCACAGCACCTCTAAGTCGCAAACATTTTCAAGCCCTTGAACTCCAAGTCAAATTCAAAACGGACTTAGTCAATCGACCTTTATATCTGTTTTATCTCGGTACATGGATGGGAGCAAGCGACAAAATGAAATTCATCCCAGGATTTGATGACGATGTTTACCTCCAAACCCAATACCACGAGCTAGACCTTTACTACGCATTATTTCCCCGCTTTATCCTTGCTGGATATATGGGATTAGAATATATAAAAGGGGGTCGTAATACCGAATGGGACCTTACTACCCAACAGCCTCGCAATCAATTTGGCAGAGGCATCGCAGTTGGTTTTGATTGGACCGTGTCCAAAAACGCCGCCTTTTATGTACGCCAACGATTCATGAAGTTTGAAGACCTCAGCTTCCCACTGGATCGCTATCAGGGCAATGAAACTACTATCGAGTTAAAAGTTTTCTTCTAAAAATCCGCACCGATTATGTTCCGGACAAAATTACTACTTCGCGCCTTTTGCTGTGGGTTGATATTCCTCGGCTTTTGCTCTACTGAGCTAATGGCACAAACAGAGATTCCAAAAAATCTTCATATCAACGGCCTTGGCCGAACGCTCATCCAACGTACTCAGCTTGGAGGCACTATCAGTGAAACTGATACTACGACCGCTGGCGACTTGATGGACGGCGAGTTTTTGCTCGACCTCAAGATCAATGCCACTCCTAACAAAAACTCCGAAGTCCAAAGTATCCTGCGTCTCCGCAATGAATTTGGAGGCTTCTTTGGCTCTGGTATGTCCATTGAGGTCCGAGAGCTTTTCGCTCGGGGCATCGTCGGCAATAGCTTTCGCTATCATGTCGGTGATATGGACCTCAAAATGACTCCTTATACCCTATTCCAATCCGATGCCGGACTGAGCGTCAATCAAGCTGAGATCTTCAGAGCTCGTCAAGAATTGATCGACTACGAGCAATTTTATAATGGAGACGGCAGTCGAAGGATGCAAGGCGCCAATCTCGATTTTGGTCTGAGCGCTGGTAGCCTGATCCCAGAGATCAACCTCAATGGTTTTTTTGCCCGCGTTCGCGGAACGGATTTTTTCACCTTACCCACTCGATTTGTTTCAGGCGGTAGTATTGAATTAAAAAATCCTCGCTGGGGAAGCATCAGTGGACATTACGTCAATACTTTTGATGCAATCTCAATCGGTGATTTTGAAAATGGCATCCGCAATCCTGTCCGAACAATCAGTGCAGACATCAATATCCTTGAAAATGATGACTTCGCTCTGGGCTTTGTGGGAGAAATGGGGAGCTCTTCCATATTCGAAACTGATAGCATCGATGGCTTTGACAGAGACGATACCTTTGCAGAAGGAAGTATAGAATTCGAATTAAAACCACAAAATCTCACGATAAGCGTAGGCTTTAGAGACGTAGGACCAGACTTCTTTAGCATTGGTGCCCAAAGCAATCGATTAGATCTCAATCGCTCCAAAAGCTTTTACAATCGTTTAGGCAACGACCGTCTTACTCGTCAGACAAGCATTTTTGATATAAACCGAGACCGTAGTCTTTACACTTACGCTCTCTCTGATGTGCTACGCCCTTATGATCCACGCTTTGGCAATACCCAGCCATACGGACGCGCTACCGCTAATCGTAGAGGAATAGTTATCGATCTTGATTATCACTTAGCTGACAGCGCGCTCAGCCTCGGTGCAGATTTTATGCAGATGTCTGAGATCAGAGGACAAGGTTCAAACGAACTCAAGTCTTTCACCTTAGCTAAAGTATGGGGAGATGTCAATATCCATCGCTGGATAGGCAGTGCCAAAACTTTGACCCTGACTTTGGGTTATCAATTTGAGCAAACTCAAAGAGGAGGTATTGAAATTGAAGCGCTTTCGCTAACAAGCAATCTCTTAGAAGCAGGCTTACAAGCAGAACTATTTGAGGGCTTCGATCTACTATTTGGGATCAAACAGCTTTCATCTACAGGTGATGACTATATCCCGGATGTCGTTCGCTTCAACGAAGTCCGTGATTTCCCCGGTCGCTATGTTGTAGATGACACTGAGACCATGCTTGCTGCTGGCTTTAGATACCGCTTTAGTAGTTCATCTGCGCTGAATATCCAATGGGAGCAGTTCAGTAGTAGCCGCGCTACCGAAGCCGAAAGAGCTTACCAGATCAACCAAATATTTATCCTCTACTCTTTGTACTTCTAATGCAATTTCAACTCAAAGCCCCTGAGGGGATAGAGATGAAAAAATATATTTTCTTATTGTTGTTTACCAGCCTATTGATCAGTGCTTGTCAGCATCAAACAGAGCCATTTGATGGACCATCTTTAGCAGATCGTTTCGGAGAGTTTCAACTCAAGACTGGAATCGCGGCTAGTCAAAACACAGTAGATTTCGCCGCTGACGAACGCGTCTACTTTACCGCAGAATTTAGCAAAAATGTCGCATGGACGCTGCGGATTACCGGCAAAGAAAGCGGCGCCATAAAGCTCATCGAAGGTTTTGACAATAACCTAAACGAAGCTAATGCTACTTGGAATGGTACTACTACCGAATTGCCCCTTTTCCGAGCAGAAGACTGCTTGGTAGAATTGATCGTCCCAGAAGAGGATTCACTCACTTCTACCGTAGATATTAGTCTTGCAGGAAGTCGTAATTACGAAGGCAGCCTGGTTACAGACTTCGAAACAGACTTAGGAGGAGGCCTCTTCTTTGGCAACTTCGAGTTTGAGCTCACAGGAGCAACGGGAATACGCGATGATATCCCAGCTGGTCAAGGAGAATCTTTTTACTTTTTTGAAGGCACGGATAATGTAGTCTCCAATTTTTTTGTGGGCCTCATCCAAATCTTCCCTTCGGTAAACGGTGATACTTATTTTAGTATGCCCTCCACTGTGCCAGAAGAATCTTATTTCAACTTCTTTTTGTATGGAGATGGCACCCCCCATACCATTGCCGTAATCCAGTTTTTTACCGATACCAATGGTGATGGCAGCTTTACAGATGGGGTTGATCAGAGTTTTCAAGTGGAAGGTGATTTCCCACTAAGCCATAGAGGCTGGAAGGCATTCAACCATACGATGGCTGATGTAGGTATCTCTGAGGCCCAACTATCGCAATTAGTCGCGGTACAAGTACTGCTTATCTCCAATATGAACGCGCAGCCAAATCCTCCTCAAGCGGTACGCTTTGGCTTAGACTATCTCACTTTCACGCAAGATCAACCATTAGCCTTATAATCATGTCTATCGCTCAAATCAATCGTTCAGCGAAGCTGGCCCTAGCCATGATCCTAATCGGCTTAGTAGGTTGTATCCAATTACGACCCATCAGTCTATATGAGGGCGAGGAGACAGCTCCGGTAATCAAAAAACCAAGCTCTATCGCAAAGGTTGTAGATCCGATTCTCTTTCAAGATGACACACTCAATGTCTGGGGAATCTTAGCCGATAGTTGCAAAAATTTCCAGTTAGTCGAAGACGTAAAGCATAGCGGAAAGGCTGCCCTAAAACTGCGCTGGGACCAAAGTGATTGTGAATTTATTGGTTTCGGTATGGGCTGGGATGATTATGGGGGCAAAAATATTGAGCCTTTGCTTAATTATGCCGCCTTCCAGATGCATGTGCGTACTCCTAAAGGCAAAGCATTTGGTTTACCTTTTGTCTTGACCTTGGAAGATTATAGCGGGGTGATGGCCTTTTGCTATACTGGTAACAAATACTTTGAACGCACTACTCTAGACGAAGAATGGCAGAAAGTCATCGTCCCACTCAAGGATTTTGATGATGAAGGCGAAGGCATCGATTTAGGCAATATCAAACAACTACAAATCGAAGTTCAACAAAGTGGCGAGGTCTATTTAGACGATATCCAGTTGGTGTTTTACGAGGAGGAGAAAATAGAAGCTTGGCTAGAAAAAGAAAGCATTCCAGATCCAGCGAGTCTACCTATCACCTTGTTTGGGGAAGAATTTATCAACCAAAATGCTTGGGGATTGGTCCAGACTCCTTGCCAAACCGTCAAAGTAACGGATCAGCAAGCCTATCAGGGTAATAATTCGATCCATGCCATATGGGACCATAAAGACGAAAAAAGTTGTAGCCTGCCCTTATTTGGGGTGAGCTGGGCCAAATGGCAAGCCGTGGATATTCGGCCAATACTTGCTGACGCGAAGCTCAGTTTTTATATGAAAGCAGACAACCTCTCTGCGCTTGAGTTCCAAATATATTTAGAAGATTTCAACCGTAGTTCGAGTGCTGTGATATTTCAAAAAGACTGGGCCAAGCCTGCTAAAGATGGTTGGTATCATGTAGAGATTCCCATGCTCACTTTTCTAGGCGCGAATACAATCAGTGAGGTTGCCGTTGCCAATGCATCAGACGGCTCTGGTTCTGCTGGCGGCCCACGCAATATCAATCCTGAGATCATCAAGTCTCTCGTCTTTAAGCTTGAAGGCAAAGGCGAGATGTTTATTGATCAGTTACGTTGGGAATAAGAGACATCTGTTTTGTGAGTTTATAAAATGCTTTCATCATGAAAAACTATAAAACAATACTATTCAGCCTTTTGCTGGGGTTGGTCCTATCATGTCAACCAGCAGAAAAAGTCCTAGATCCAGGCCCCTGTGATTTTCCTGAAGCCTTGGAGGCATATTCCATGGTATGGAACGAAGAATTTGATGCTGCGAACATCGATACCGATATATGGAGCTATGATCTAGGGGATGGATGCGATCGAGACATCTGTGGCTGGGGTAATAACGAATTAGAATATTATACCGACCGTCCCGAGAACGCGTTCATCAAAGATGGAGCCCTGACCATTAGAGCTCAGGAAGAACGCTTTCAAGGCTATGATTACACCTCAGCTCGGATGGTAACCAAAAACAAAGCAGACTTTCAGTTTGGACGTATTGATATCCGAGCAAAGCTCCCCAAAGGTCAAGGCATTTGGCCTGCAATCTGGATGCTTTCAACCGACCAAAACTATGGCGGTTGGCCCCGCAGTGGCGAAATAGATATTATGGAACTCATCGGCAATAAGCCCAATGAAGTCTTAGGTACCGTACACTATGGTCATGATTTCTGGCGTTACAAATCAGCTTACTACAAAATGGACCAAGGTGATTTTTCACAAGACTACCATACATTCAGCTTACTCTGGCGTGAAGACTGCCTTCGTTTTATGGTCGATGGTATCTTATTTGGTGATCCTATTACTCCCTCGGTTACTCTCCCCACGGGTTATCCTTTCAATGACCGTTTTCATTTAATTCTAAATATCGCGGTAGGCGGTAATCTGCCTGGCAACCCTGATGGAAGCACCGTATTTCCGCAGGAGATGTTAATCGATTATATACGCGTCTATCAAGAAAATTAATTCTCTCTGTAGGCTGGGTTCTTTCTAAAGAACCTGGCTCTTTTTTTTTCGCTACTACTACTAAAACTACTGCTCATGGAAAAGCGTGGATTCATTATAATGACCGCCCTGATTGTAGCCCTAGGAGGCTTTTTGATGGGTTTTGACGCCTCAGTTATTTCAGGTGTCAACGAATTTATTGTACCAGAGTTCAAACTCACAGATTTCGAATTAGGTTGGGCCGTAGCCTCTCTAACCCTAGTCGCGACTCTCGCGATGATGGTCGCTGGTCCTTTGAGCGATCGCTTCGGCCGACGCAAAATTCTCAGTTTTGCTGCTATCCTATTCGCAATCTCAGCCATCGGATCAGCTTTGGCCCCCACTTATACGATTTTGATTATTGCGAGAATGATCGGTGGCTTAGGCGTGGGCGCTTCCTTGATTATTGCCCCGATGTATATCGCGGAGATTTCGCCTCCCAAGATGCGGGGGCAAATGGTTTCCTTCAATCAGCTCAATATCGTCCTAGGTCTTTCTGTTGCCTTTTTCACCAACTACTTCATCCTCAAACTGGGGCAATCAAGTGACGAATGGGTGCTAGCCTTGAAGATTAAAGAATATAATTGGCGGTGGATGCTAGGCTTAGAAGCGATCCCTGCTATCCTGTATTTCTTCGGCTTATTATTTGTCCCTCGGAGTCCTCGTTGGCTCATCATGAAAGGGAAATTTGATGAGGCATTGCGGGTAATGAAAAAAGCGACTTCAAATGAAGTAGCCACCGACGAATTACAATCAATCCGCTCAAGTATTACAGACGGTAAACCCGCCAAAAAAACGTCAGTTACTGAGCTTTTCAAGCCCGCACTGCGTCTAGTTCTGACGATTGGGATTGTCATCGCCGTATTGCAACAAATCACGGGAATCAATTCAGTCTTCTTTTACGCGCCCATGATCTTCAAACAAACCGGGCTTGGGCAAGATGCAGCCTTCTCACAAGCAATTTTAGTCGGCCTCATCAATCTAGTATTTACCATCTTAGCGATTGCCTTTATTGACCGATTGGGTCGAAAACCGCTACTCACCTATGGAGTTTTAGGGATCGTTATATTTATGGGCTTGCTCAGCTATGGCTTTTATAGTGCTAATTATCAATTGACCAGCGAAGGACTTAGCACTCTCCCAATTGAAATTCAACAGCCTCTCAGTAGTCTACAAGATCAAAACTTTGAAAGTGAGTTAGAATTCAAAGCGGCTGTCAAATCTATTCTGGGAGAAGACTTGCCCAAACAAACCCGTGATGCAGTCATTAGTGCTTCTATCGATGCCAACCCAACTTTGATCCTCATTGGCATCTTGGGTTTTGTAGCTTCCTTCGCCTTTTCATTAGGACCGGTAATGTGGGTGCTATTTTCGGAATTATTCCCCAATTCGATCAGGGGGGTCGCGATTTCCTTCGTGGGCTTGATCAATTCGGGCGTTAGCTTTATGGTTCAGTTTATCTTTCCATGGGAATTAGAAACCTTAGGCAGTGCTACCACTTTCCTCATATATGGTATATTCGCGCTTGCAGGATTACTATTTATCGTAAGGACGATACCCGAAACAAAAGGACGTTCTCTGGAAGAGCTTGAAGAATTATTGGTTGGATCTAAAGAATAAATATTTTATGTCGCGCTACACACATTACTTTTTACTTGTCTTATTTCTGTTTGCTGCTTCACTCAACGCCTGTAAGGAGAGTCCAAACACGACTGATAGCAAGCCAGTTGCGGCCGGGCCGAACGCTAAAATCGAAATCCTGGCTGCTGACTTCAAAGCTCAATCAGGTGATTTCGAAAAACTTGGTGAAGGTGAAAACGCTCTCATCAATGCTCCTGAAGATGCAGGATGGCTCAGTTACGAGATCATCGTTTCAGAAGCGGGCCGTTATCAAGTTGAAATTGAAGCCAAAGCCTCAGGGGACGACTTACCTGAGTTATGGGTCGAAGATCATATCGACAATACTGACGGTCGTACCTACAATATCACGAGTACGATGCCTTTTAAAAGCGCTACTTCTGAATTTCAGATTCTCAGCAAAGATGGTTCTCCCCTCAACGCTGGTAAGCATCAGATAAAATTGCACGTTGGCGAAGGCAGTGCGCAAATCAAATCTATCAATTTCACCCTATTACGTCCACATCAACTCACTCCTACTATCATGGAGCAAGTTACTGATGGTGATACTTGGGAAGTAGTATGGGCCGATGAGTTTGAAGTCAACGGTTTGCCTGACAGTACCAAATGGACCTATGATTTAGGTAACTGGGGCTGGGGCAACAATGAACCTCAATACTATACTGAAGGCCGATTAGAAAACTCCAGAATTGAAGATGGCAATCTCATCATAGAAGCGATCCGCAACGATCAAGGCCACGACTGGACCTCAGCTCGTCTTACCACTAGAGGGAAAGTGAGCTTTGTCTATGGCAAAATAGAGTTTAGAGCCAAAATTCCAGTCGAAAGAGGTAATTGGGCTGCTGGTTGGACTTTAGGAGATGATTATCGTGATGAGCGTTCTTGGCCTTATTGTGGCGAAATCGACATTCTAGAAACCGTTGGTTTCGAAATAAATGATAGCACTGGTGATGGATCAGCGCATGCTTCGGTACATTGTGGAGCCTATTACTTCAAGCTAGGTAATCAACCTACAGCAGTATTGCCAGTAGATAATATGGAAGAAGCATTTCATACCTATGCCGTTGAATGGACCCCCGCAGGCATTGATGGTTTTGTCGATGGAAAGAAGTATTTTTCTTATACAGATACCAGCAACGATCTAGCTTGGCCATTTAGCAAAGCTCAAAACATCATTCTCAATCTCGCCATGGGCGGTGGCTGGGGCGGTGCTCAAGGCATTGATCCGGCGATCCAAAAACAACAGTTCATCATCGACTACGTCAGAGTTTATGCTCGCAAGTAGTAGGTAGTCGAAATTCATTTTTTCAATATTCAGTCCCACATTCTCGCATATATGCAGCCACTTTTTATTGGCAATACGCCTTTACAACAAACCGCAAAAACCGTTAGCGGTACTTTTGTAAAACTCCAAGGAGAAGATTACTACCAGATCAAAAACTTTGATCTGATGCGCCCTTTCTTCATGAGTATTGTCAGTGCCTCGGACCTATGGATGTTTATCTCCAGTAATGGTGGCTTGACAGCTGGACGCAAAAACCCTCAATTCGCCTTCTTCCCTTATTATACAGATGATAAGATTCAGGATTCGGCTGAGCTGACGGGTGCAAAAAGCATCATATTAGTCAGCAAGGGAGGCAAACGCTATTTGTGGGAACCTTTTTCGACGCGTTATGAGGGGGCCTACTCCGTAGAACGCCAGATCTACAAGCACGTATGCGGTCATAAACTCGTATTCGAAGAGTTCAATCAAGAGCTCGGTCTTTGCTATTGCTACGCTTGGGAGAGCAGCGAAAAACTGGGTTGGGTCAAACGTGCATGGATTGAAAACAGACAGTCTGAGTCGCTCGATATCGAACTAGTCGACGGTATTCAAAATATACTTCCCAATGGGGTCAACCTAGATATGCAAACGAGGGTCAGTACCTTGGTAGACGCTTATAAAAAAAATGAGCTGATCGCAGAAACTGGCTTAGGCATCTATAGTTTGAGTTCCATATTAGTAGATAAACCTGAGCCAAGCGAGTCGCTGATGGCGACCACCGTATGGTCTCATGGCTTAGAGGCTAGCCAATATTTACTTTCCAGCCGTCAATTATGGGATTTTAGTGCTGGCAAAACCATCGTAGGAGAATCTGACGTTCGCGCAGAGCGCGGCGCTTATTTTATCCATAGTAAGTTCAGCCTTGCCCCTACAGCCTCCAAAGAGTGGCATATCGTCATCGAAGGCAATCAAGGCCCCGCGAATGTCGCCGATCTCAATCGTTCTCTGCAGGAGCCACAAAAACTCCTTCAAGCCTTGAGAGATGATATACAACAAGGCACCAATAGCCTGCGTAGTATCGTAGCTCAGGCCGATGGCTTACAGCTTACCGATGATCGCCTAAACGTCAACCGCCATTACGCCAACGTCCTCTTCAATGTGATGCGCGGCGGTATCTATGATGAGCAATATCAAATCCACAAAGCGGATTTTATTGACTTCATCGAGAACTTCAATCGATCGATCGCTAGTCAGCAAGCATCAATCTTAGACAAACTTCCCGAGCAATTTTCGATCAGTGAATTGTTTGAAAATATAAATCCCGTCAAGGACCCGGATTTCATACGCCTATGTTTAGAATATTTGCCTTTGACATTTAGTAGGAGACATGGAGACCCAAGTAGACCTTGGAATTTTTTCTCCATTGAAACTCAAACTGAAGAGGGCAAAAAAATCTTAAATTTCCAGGGTAATTGGCGGGATATTTTTCAAAACTGGGAAGCACTCAGCCTTTCCTTCCCGACTTTCACCGAAAGCATCATCGCTAAGTTTCTCAATGCTTCTACCGCTGATGGCTACAATCCTTACCGCATTACGCGCAAAGGCATAGATTGGGAAAAAACGGACCCACATGATCCTTGGTCCTTTATCGGCTATTGGGGAGATCATCAGATCATTTATTTGCTCAAGCTACTTGAGCTTTCCAAAGCGCACCATCCAGAGCAGCTAAAGGCCTTAGCCCAACAAGATATTTTTGTGTACGCCAATGTGCCTTACCGCATCAAGGACTATAAGAGTATTTACGAAAATCCGCACGACACCATTGTCTTTGATCAAGCAGCCGAGGATATCATCGAGCAGAGAGTCAAAGAGATCGGTGCCGATGGTAAATTGCTTTGGGATGAGAAGGATCAAATCTATCGAGTCAATCTACTAGAAAAGCTCTTGGTGCCTGTGCTCGCTAAGTTGAGCAACTTTGTACCAGAAGCGGGTATTTGGCTCAATACGCAAAGACCCGAATGGAATGACGCTAACAATGCACTCGTCGGTAATGGCGTTTCTATGGTAACGCTTTACTATATCCGACGCTACCAATTATTTCTGCGTTCATTCATCACAGACTTGGCGGGAACTTCCTTGAGTCTTTCGACTGAGGTAGCCGATTTGTTGAGCCAGATCAGTGAGTGTTTTGCGCAGCATCAGGACGTATTGGAGGCGAGCATCTCTGATGAACGCCGGAAAGTAATCGTCGAACAACTAGGTGAATCCGCCACTCACTACCGTCAAAATCTATACAAACAAGGTTTTTCAGGGCAGCGTTCTGCGATTAGCAGCGAAGCGATCTTAGAATGGATTGATCTCAGTCTCGCCTTTATTGATCATAGTATTGCTGCCAATCAGCGGCCAGATCGCTTGTTTCATGCTTACAATCTGCTCCAGCGTAAGCCGGACTCATTAGGCATACGCCATCTCTACGAAATGCTAGAAGGGCAAGTAGCCGTCCTCAGTGCCAATTACCTATCCGTACAAGACTCCGTAGCATTGCTCGATGCCATGAAAAAAAGTGGCCTCTATCGAGAAGATCAATACAGCTATATGTTGTATCCAGATCGCCAATTGCCACGCTTTCTTGACAAAAACAATATTCCAGCAGATTTGGTGGCTGCCTCTCCCCTATTGCAACAATTGCTGAATGAGCGTAACAGCAAAATAATTGAATCCGACCAAAACGGTGATTATCACTTCAGCGGAGCGTTCCGCAACGCGGCGGACCTAAAAGTAGCCCTAGAAACGCTAAACGAACAAGGCTACAAAATCACCGAAGAAGCGAGCCAAAGCGTACTTAACATATTTGAGAAAGTATTTGACCACCAATCATTTACGGGCAGATCGGGCACTTTCTTTGCCTATGAAGGCTTAGGCAGTATTTATTGGCATATGGTCTCTAAACTGCTTCTAGCCATTGGCGAAACTTATTATCGTGCGATTGCAGAAGGTGCAGAAGCCTCCATCTTAGGACACTTGGTGGAGCATTATTATGAAGTGCGAGCAGGGATTGGGATGAGTAAAAATCCAGCGCTTTATGGTGCTTTCCCGATTGATCCCTATTCGCATACTCCCGGACATGCAGGCGCACAGCAGCCCGGTATGACAGGTCAAGTCAAAGAGGATATTATCTCTCGATTCAAAGAATTAGGAGTGATGGTGAGTGATGGGGCGATGTACTTTGACCCAGCTTTGCTGCGTGTGGAAGAATTTTTGAAAGAAGCTAACAGCTTCCCCTATTACGATCTCAAGGGTGAGGAGCAGTCCATTGGTTTGCAAACCGATTCGCTAGCTTTCACTTATTGTCAAGTGCCCATTGTCTACCATATCTCGGACAGCGCTAAGATTGAGCTTATCCTCTCCGAGGGAACGCCAATATCTATAGACGGCCTCAGCTTAGGCAAGGAGTATAGCAAACATTTGTTCTCACGCGATGGAATTATCAAACAGATTAATGTCTATTTGCGTCCTAATTTATAAGTTGATTTCGGTTTGGTAAGAATTCTTACGATACTGAAGTATGCAAAAGGTACTCAAAGAAATCCATCAATGGCTCGACCGAGAAAAGGTGAGTTACCGTAGTCTCCATCATGAGGCTACTCCTACTTCCGAGGATTCGGCGAGGGTGCGAGGTGAGGATTTAGCCACTGGCGGTAAAGCTTTATTACTTAAAATAGACGATCACTTTGCACTTTTTGTGATGAGTGCGGCTCGTAAACTCAATTCAAAAGGCATCAAAAAGCATTTTGGGGCCAAAAAGTTACGTTTTGCAAATGCCACAGAACTCAAGGCCCATACCGGGCTCGTGCCTGGGGCCGTACCCCCATTTGGACGCCCGATCTTTGAGCTAGATCTATATGTGGATCAATCGATCCTGGCCAACGACAAAATCGCTTTCAATGCCGGTTCCTTGACCGATTCGGTGATCATGCCCGTCAATGCCTACATCAAACTTGCCAAACCTGAAATCTTAGAATTTACTCAAGCCGTTTAAATCGAGCATTGCGTACACGTCCATTGGTGATGAGCAAACCCACGACTTTGCCTTTATCATCTCTTTGAGAACGCATAAATTGCACGGCCCAATTTTCAGACCTTAATACATCGTCTTTCACTACTGACACCTCAAACTCTCCATGACGGGCATGGTAGCCATATAGCTGTCCCTCACGCTCATAAAGTTGATAATAGGTATCTAGTTCCTCACTATAGTAGTTACCGGCGTATTGCGCCAGATATGTGGCATTAATTTCAGGCTGCTCAAAGATTTCATAGGTAGCGTGAAACCGTCCTTCTTGGATTTGCATGACTTTGTTTTTGCCTTTGCCCTCAAAGGTTGCCACAATATCCTCACGACCAGCCAAATAAAAGGAGTTCTCTGAAATCGGTATCAATATCGCTGTCCTATTGCCAGAAGGTCGAGCGAAAAACAAGGTATCGTTTTGCAAATAAATATGTCGCGCAAACATGAACTCCTCCGTCCAATACCAACCTTCGAAACGAGACATTTGCTTAGCACTGAGTTTAATGGGAGCAGGAGTATTTGCGGAGATATCCGTTTCAGCCATATCCTCTTCCTCAGCAGGAAACAGAATCGAGTTAATCTCTCTCGCTTTGCCGCCAACGTTTGAACCAGAAAAATTACTCAGTATGATGATATTAGTTTTCTCCTCTGGGAAGGTACTCGCAACCGATCTAAAACCACCAATGGCCCCACTGTGTGAGACATTTTTGCGCCCTTCAATCTCGCTGACATTGACTCCATAGGCATAGCCGATAGTATCTCCATTGTTGAGTACTCCTTGGGTTTCCATTTTGGCAAACAAGTCATCCCAGCCTTCTTTGGGAGCATAATAATTGCTTTGCCAATGCAGGAGATCAGCGGTGGTGCTGTGGATATTACCAGAGCCCACATAGCCCCAGTATTCTACTGCACGAGAAAAATCGTTCGCCGAGGCGCCATAATAAGAAGTCGCATTACCGGGTACCACACTATAATATACATCCTCAACATAAGTATTGGGCATATCAAGGGGCGCAAAAACGTGAGTTTGCATCCAGTCCCGAAAAGACTCTTCACTCACCCGTTCGATGATCATCGCCATCAAAATATAGCCAGTATTACAGTATAAATGATCATCGCCGGGTGCAAAATTTAGCTCCTTTTGTCTTAGCATGAAGCGCCAAAGGTCGTCATTATCACGAGCGTCATCCCCCCGCCAGCCAGCCATCTCGAGCATCGCGTGTAAACTCCGCAAACCACTCGTATGATGCATGAGGTGCTCAATGGTGATGGGAGTACCAAAATCTGGTAGTTCAGGGAGATGCTTACGAATATCGTCTTTGACGGAAAGTTTGCCTTCCCGCTCCATCAGCAATATCCCCATGCTAGTAAACTGCTTAGAAACGGAGGCGATATTATAGACTGTGCCGACATTATTAGGGACCAAGTATTCGAGGCTGGCGAGGCCGAACGCTTGATTGTAAACAGTCTTTCCGTCCATCTGGATGGCAACTGAGCCCCCTGGATAACTAGGCTGATTCCAATCGAGGAATAGGCTATCGATCTGAGC
>JBGCFA010000371.1:0-4485 GCA_045106675.1 Bacteroidia bacterium | reverse complement strand
TTCCCTGAAAGGACAAAACCCGCCCAGAAAAAGGGATGGGCTAGCTCCGGCGCTTTGACTTGTTCGAGGTAGGCCAGTTTCGCTGAACGCAAAGCTTCAGCTTTACTTTTGCCAGCTTTGAGTTGCGCATAAAAATGCGTCATCAATTGCTCGGTCTCTTGGTCGGGTACTTGCCAAAGACTCATTACTACTGATGGACAGCCCGCATAGTGAAATGCCTTAGCCAGACTCATCACGCCTTGCCCTTCTTGTAGTTTGCCATAACCTGTGTTGCAAGCACTCAAGACTACGAGTTCCGCGTCTAGCGGTAGGGCAAATAACTCTGCCGCATATAGATAGCGACCCTAGCTATCGTTCGGAGCATCCGCGAAGATCAATTTGGAAAGCAAAGGCGACTCCGGCAATACCGAAGCATGCATCGCCAAATGCAACAATTCAAAATCTGGTGCGATCTCCAAAAATCGGGCTTTACTGGCTTCTGGTCCCAATAGACTGGTGCCTTCAAAATACTGGCTGATCGCCTCTGCCTCTCCTTGTGCGCCCTTGAGATCATATAATCCGTCTCGCACCAAATAACTCAACTGCTTAGAGACGAGCGTATCCATATCTTCGAGCACTTTTTCTTGATAGTTAGGGGCAAAGATCGCCAGTGTGCGATCATCCGTACCCTCAGTCTTTGTCGCGCCTTGTTGCTCAATACAAAGGCTGGCCGAGTAGGCATAGGCGATCGGAAATTTGCGGAGGAGGTAGGGACGATCCTGCGGAGAACGCTGCGTCTCGGCTTGGGTCCAAAGCACCTCAAAAGGGAGCAACGACAAAATATCGTCCGGAATGATGTAGAGCATATCCCAACTTTTCTCCCCAATCAATGGCTCCAGAAGTCGTTGATACAACTGATAAGAACCTCCATGTACCAGAGCTGTTGGATCAGTCTGATTGATATATTTATAGGAATACAATTGCTCCCGAAACTCTAAAATTGAATCCACAAAACTCTCTGGAAAGGCCAAAGCCTGGATGTCGATAGAGTTACGTGTTAGCGAGAAGGCGTACAAAACCGAATCCGCCCGAGCATAGATAATCCCCTTCTCACCGCGTCCCAGCATCGCCTGGAAATCTTGGATGAGCACGGGATTTTGATGCAATAGTTGGTAGTAGCGAGGATAGTTCGCTTGGATATGAGCCGTCAAGGTTTCGTAGTCTTTTTGAAGGCTTTTGAGCTCCTTTTGCCACTTTTCGAGTTGGTGATCGGCTAGGCTAGGATTGAGTTTGGCGTTGAAAAAGGAGATTTTGGCTCTGAGGCCGGCTTCTCGCCGAACGAGGGAATCCGGTACGCCGCTAAAACTCAGTTGTGATTGCCGCTTGATATATTTGTAGAGGCTAAAGGCTTTGTTTTGTTCGCTAGCAGCAAAGGCGAGTTGTAAGGACTGCTGCTGCGCAGAACGCTGATAATCGGCCACATAGACCCGCAATAAGCCTTTTTAGATCCAACTGCGATGCTCGGCCATTCTGTGAGCGTACTGCACCTCTTCACGATGATAGGGATCATACCAACGATCGAGTTGCTCGAAGGCCAAACGCGCAAGTCGCAAATGTGTATCGCTGGGATACTGCTCATAAAATTGCCACAATCGATCCGCTAGTCTCAAAGCAGCTTTGAGCGTATTGGCTTCAGGATAGGCTTGGATATTTTGTTGGAGTAAATCGCTCAGGCTATGTGCATCCTCAGATTGCACCAAAAACTGAATGAAGTGGCTCGCATTGGTCAGAAAGCTAGTAGTATCTTTGGCGAGGTAGGCAATGTCTAGTCGTTCAAAATGCCCATAATAACGCCTCGTTGGATAGAGTGAATCATAAACCGCATAGGCATAATCGATATGCTGATAAGCGGTGTCATATTGTCCTGTCTCCTTATACAATTGAGCTAAGCTAGTGTGAAAGTCAGCTAGATTGACGTAGTGATATTTCTGCTTAAAAGGGATTGTTTGATAGATGTCGATCGCTTCTCTGAGCAAATTGATACCTGCTTTGCTTTGCCCGTGTTCATCATGCAAATACTTAGCTTTGATATGATAGAAGTTGGCCTTTTGATGAGGGGCTAACTGAGTCGCGACATTGGCTAGACTATCTGCTCGTTCAAACCATTCTAAGTATTGCTGCTGAAACCCCATCTGGTGATAGAGTTTACTTAACTCGGAGTAGTAGGGAAGTAATTTAGAGGCTTGATTTTGGTATACCGCTGTCGCGGAACGCACGGCCTCTTCATAGTAAAGCAATCCTTGAGACTGCCGACCGATGGTCCAGTGCAATTTCCCTAACAATCGACTCGCAGTGATCCCTCTTGGGCTTTGCTGACCAAAATTGCGTATCCAAAGGCGATAGGCTTCCTTGGCATGCGGCTCAGCCTCGTCTAGTAGCCCCAAGGTCATATTGATATTGGCTATACGATTGTGAGTGAGAGCCACGTCATCCGTACTATCGCCTATGCTGCTTTTGTAGAGGTCTATACATTGCTCATAGTGGTAGATCGCACTGTCAAATACAAAGGCCGCGTCAAAAAAGTAAGCTAACTCATATTGTAAATCTATGGTCAAGCGTTCGGCAGGGCCGATACTCTCACGATAAGCGCTGAGACTATGGCGAGACCAGACAATACCAGAGTCTAGCTCTCCTAATGACATAAATACGTGTGCCTTGGATCGGAAAATATTGGCCCTTTTCTCTTGCGGATAATCGCTGACTTGCCAACTCATGCGTTCCGCAAGGCGGCACTGGTCCAAGGCGAGTGGATAATCTCCCGCCATATAAGCCTCGTTGGTTGTTTCCATCAAGGTTTGCACCTGCTCATAGGTTTGTGCTTGAGCCCAGATAAGGCTCAATTGACCAAAACAAAGGATCAGGAGGCTGAAAATCGATTTTTGCAAAGGGAGATGTCGCTTGTATACTTAAAATTACGAAAAAGATGGGCTTAAAGTGTGCTGACTAGATGGAATGGAAAATAATACTGATTGATATTCCGACATTTGCGAAAGTAATCTTACACATATTGAAATAAATACCTGCTTGAGTGCGCTAATAGGCTAACTAGTAAGGTATTGCTGCAAAAAGCGGTGGGAATAGGCTTGGTTAAAAAAGCCTTTTTTTGTAATATGAATATAAGATCATCGTTCTAATAGGAAATTGATTGCCCTCCGTTGGCGCAGTTTTTTCGTTAATAAGGACTACCACTCTAACCAAACCTATAAACCATTGAAATTATGATCACTGCAATTGTGACAGTCTCCATTCTTGTTATTGTTCTTGTTGCTCTATTTGTTGTGCCACGTGTTTTTCCAGACAAAGAGACCAAAGCCGCTGCTAAAAGAGAGGCGGCTGCCAAACAAAAATCCGCTAGTGCCTAAGCACTAAGAAGAAATTATAAAAATGGAGTCAGTTGATACTGCCTCCATTTTTTTTGTTTAAAGGCTGACAGAATTCCAAACTCTGTCAGCCTTTAGTATGTCTAAGCGTTCCGCGAAGCGGGTGAAGAAATGTCCAATCTCGAAACCCAATCTCGAAACCCAATGTAAGATGTTGAAGGGGCTGGAGATTTCTAAGACATTGGGTATTCTAAATTAATTTCCCGGTCCACTGCCTCCACCGCCACTGGCACGATTAGACTCATCTTGTAAGCCTGTCTTGCGACGACGGGAAGCTTTTACTTGTTCATTGCCAAAGTTGTAAGTCAAATTGACCTTGAACTGACGACTTTCCCAGCCTCCACTCGCATCAAAGTACAAACCACCAAACTCTTGTGTACCCTGCCACTGCATACTGTTGAATAGATCGCTGACGGATACTTTGACCACCGCACGATTGTCAAATAGACGCATCTGCGCACCCGCATTGACGGCCCAAAACTGGCGAGTGAGATAATTGGCGCCCCAGATAGAAGGAGAGTTGTAAAAACCACTCAACTCTAGAGAGATGCCTTTGGGTAAAGTGAAAGTATGTTGTTGAAAGGCATTGAAGGTCGTACGACTAATATTGATCTCCTTACCTGTTTCACCTTCCTGATTGAAGTCGCCTTTGTTTTGGGTATTGTTGACGCTTAGGTTGGTATAAGTACTCCACCATTTGGTGATCGGTAAGGGGGCGCTGATGTTGGCGCTGATTACTTGGCGAGTCGCGAGATTTTCTTGCGTGATAAAGGACGCCTGTCCATTGAGGGTATCTGTAAGTTGAGTGAAGAAGTCATCGGTCAAACTATAAGACAAACTCGCACTGTAACGGTACTGATAGGTATAAGTCGCCTGCAAACTATTGGTAAACTGCGGCCGCAAAAATGGATTGCCACGCTGGAATGTCAACTGATCCAACTGATTGATAAAAGGGTTGAGATCCTGATAACGTGGACGATCAATGCGACGACTATAGTTTAGACGATAACTATGCTTCTGGCTAGGTGAATAGGTAATACCAGCCGTCGGAAATAGATTGATATAC
>JBGCFA010000370.1:0-21875 GCA_045106675.1 Bacteroidia bacterium | reverse complement strand
TTCCCATGGCTGTACAAACTCATCCCAGATTTCAGGGCTCAACTCTTGGGAAGCATATACGAGCTTTTGTAGCAATTGAATGTCCTGATTTTGCATATGGCAATTTAGCTGACTTTAGTCACTTAGGCGTAACCTTGGATGCTTTATTCCGTTTTGTTATATGAATACAAAAACGATAACTTGAAATTATGACTATTCATACACTCAATCGCATCGGCCTCCAGCAAGACCAAGCAGCCTTACTCGCTGATAAATTAAATACGTTGCTAGCTCACTATACGGTATTCTATCAAAATGCCCGTGGCTATCATTGGAATTTGAAGGGGGAAAAGTTTTTTGAACTCCACCTCAAATTTGAAGAATTATACAACGATCTACAGATCAAAATAGATGAAATCGCCGAACGTGTATTGACATTGGGGCATACTCCATTTCATACATTCGATGATTTTCAGGAACACTCTGGCATCAAGCCGACTCCCAATGTAACGGATGGTTTTAGCGGTGTACAGCATGTTTTGGATGCTTTTGGGCATCTGTTGCGTTTGCAAAGAGAGCTTTTAAGTCTCTCCGAAGCGGCCAATGACGAAGGAACTAATGCGCTCATGAGCGATTATATAAGAGAACAAGAAAAGTTAGTGTGGATGTACTCTGCTTTTGCAGGGTAGATAGTAGTAGTGTGTGTGTGGCGACTTGGGCGTCGCCCGTTAAATGGCGTTTTCGACGTGCCGATCTGCGAAAGTAGGTCGGCACTTATTTTTTGCCCAAAGACTTTTATCTTCAACTATGAATACACCCGCATAAATCGCTAAACACTTGAGGGAAGTCTATTTTGGCGGCAATTGGACCAGTTCCAATCTGCGAGACAATCTGCAAGATGTCTCTTGGCAACAGGCCACCACCCAAGTATATGGCCTAAATACTATCGCGACGCTGTTTTTTCATCTGCATTATTATGTCCGGGCCGTAAGCCAAGTTTTGGAAGGAGGCGCGCTCGATGCCAAGGACAAATACAGTTTTAAGCATCCGTTGATTGAATCTCAGCAGGATTGGGAAGAGATGCAGGCGACGGCATGGACTGAGGCTGAAAAGTTTGCCGCTCTAATCGAAAAATTGCCGGAAGAAAGGCTAGAGCAGGACTTTAGTGATCAAAAGTACGGCCATTATCACCGCAATTTGCAGGGGATCATCGAGCATACCCATTATCATCTAGGCCAGATTGTCCTCCTCAAAAAGATCCTTACTCAGTCATCGTCGTAGCAGGCTAGCGGAGGAGTACGATTTTACGGCTGCGCCGAACGCCTCGCTTGTCAAGATATACGAGCCAATAGATACCATCAGGGTAGGGGAGTCGCAGCGTTCCCGCAGGGCTAATATCACTACTTAACTTGCTGCCTCGGCTATCATATACACTGATCTTCCCTTCAAAGAGGCTGCCATCTTGCCAAACCAACCTCAGTTTGCCATCAGTTGGATTGGGATAGGCCTCTAGCTGGTCTGGCTCCGCCGAACGTATCGCTGTGTTGATTGTAGGGCCTTCCTTCACCCAAAACTGATCGATCAAAGCCTCTACCGTTTGGCTGACTTCTACATTGGCAGTCGTAAATATCACCTGAAAAACAGAATCATTGGGCAGGAAGTCCGCGACGCGAAAACTATCCGTTTGCCAGAATGGCTGATAACCACTATACTCAGTCAATACCGCACTGCCCGATTGACCCGCCAGTATCACCTGCATGCTGTCTGTGGTGGCGAAACCCTGCCCAAACGCAAAGCCTAAGCCACAAAACCAATAATGAAAATGGATCACCGGATCGTTATAATCCGATAAATTCATCAAGGGAGACTCCAAAGACACCCAGCCATTGCGGACCCCGATAGTCGAACCGTCAGGATTTGAGTTTTGCGTCATATAAGCCTTTTCGCCAAAATCAGTCAAGATATCACCCGCTGGACTAGCTAGAGAGTCATTGATATAGCCCACTAGTGGAACGCTCAGTTCCCAACTGCCCGGTAAGGTATTGCTCAGAGTAAACCAATCGTTTTCAAACAAAAAGTCATCATAATAACCCGGCAATAAGCGGAGCTGTATATCAGACACCCCTGGCGTTAGATTGAGCAGCCATCGACGAGTGATGTGTCCCCAGACTCCAGCAAATACTTCGTATTCACCTTGATATAAACCTTCAAAGGGAGCAGCATCCTCTCCGTTTTTATACAAAAATGAGGTGCCAGTATAGCGTTCTTTGACTAAGATTTTGCCATTGGTGATGCCGACACCGGTCAAGGAATCAGAAAGGTACATATAGACCGTACCTAATTCGGCTGCGGGTGTTAGGGCTACGTCTTCTACTGTGAGTACGCCTTGCTGTAAACTGACAGTGCGAAGCTCAGACGTATAACCATAGCTTGAAAAGCGGACATCAAAAGTACCATTGAGGATTGCTCCGATCGCATAATCGCCATTGGTCAAGCTACTCGCTGAGAGGTCATTGTTTTCGAATTTGATGCTCACATCACTAAGCGCTGCACCTGTGCTCTGGTCCGTAATATTACCTTCGAGATAGGCCGCGCGTTCGTAAGTGGGCTGTAAAACAGAAAGACCCGCCCGAATGTCTGAGGCCAATACCAAGCCCGATGGTAAATAAGGATAAGCACCCCAAACCGAACTTCTCGCCGGAAAATAGCCTACTTCAACTAAGTTGTTCGGCCTAGCCGCATCGGTCAAATGGATGCCGTCGCTATAGTAAGAAGTGATCAGCCAATCGTCTTTGACATGGACATTATGTGGTACGCCACGCTCCTCATTGACCGAAGAACGGATTTGATCGAGTAAAGTAATATTGGACGGATCGCTGATGTCCCATGCTTTGATGTAAGCTGCGCTTAACTCGTCGGTAGTGAAGCAAACCGTACTCGCATCATTGAGCCAAGTGTTGTGAGTGAGGGCATTGGGGTAGGTGGTTTGACCCAAGATTGACAGGGACGTAGGATCACTCAGATCGATGATCGTCAAAAATCCATTGTCAATTTCCGCCGCGTAGCCGATGCTGTCTCTTACATATATATCATGCACATAGCGCAAAGGATACTGCCCCAGCAATGCCGGATTGGCGGGATCAAGCAGTGAAAATATACCGATCCCACCATTAAAAGTCGGAGAACCACAAACATAAAGGCGTTCTCCTTCTACCCAAAGATTATGCGCGGTCTCTATTCCCACCAATAAGGTATCTTGATAAATCACAGTATCAGGTAAGCCACTCAGATCTATGATTTTTAGGCCGCCACCACTCTCATTGCAGACATAAGCATAATCTCCTGCCGTCTTGATGTCTCGCCAATTGGAGTTATTGCCGGGCAAAAAGTGTAGTTCCACAGGCTGACTAGGCGTCGCAAGGGAAACGATACTAAGACCATTTTGCTTGCCCAATAATGCATATTCAGTACCACTACTATCCACATAGGCCCAAATATCATTGGAAAGAATGGGTACGCCACTACTAGTCGAATCATTGGGGAGATGACCGATTTCGACCATATTCCAAGGCAACTGAGCGTTCCCCAGAGGGGCTAGAACAAAAATGAAGAGAATGAAGTTTAAAAAAATACGCATGGCTAAGGGATAATCAACTAAAATACACAAATCCCAAAAGCTTATTCTGTCAGCTTTTATTAGTTTTGAGATATGAGTTACGTTATTCGGTTTCGATTGCTTTTTTGTTTGCTTTTGCCCCTTTGGGGAACGCTCAGCGCTAATGTGGCGATGCCCGGAATTTATAACGCTGGTGGAGCAAGCGGCTTTCAACTGCTATTTCCTGAAGATAGCCTCAGTTTTGCGACGATTGAAATGAATCGTGAGCAAGTAGTGGCGCAACTTTATCCGGGCTTTGCGGTGATCAAAGGTACTTATTGGTTGACAAACCCAACGGCAGATACCCTAAGCATTCACATGGGATATCCGATCAATGGGATATATGAGGCGAGTCGTTCCGCACGGCGGTTTGCCATCAATTTTGACGATCTATATGCGATGAAAGTCTATGCTGACGGCCAAAAAATGACCGTTTATCAGGAGGAGCATCGCGAAATCGAGTATGCGGAGAATTGGTATCTCTGGCAGCAAAAATTTGCCCCTGACACCACAACCAAGATTGAGGTCTTTTTTATGGTCAATACCAATGACGCGAACATTTTGGAGGGTTATACCAAGGATTATCACAATGCATTTTTATATATCCTCGAAAGCGGCCGAGCTTGGGCTGGACAGATTGGCCAAGGCGAAATTGTCGTGCAAATCATGCCGCCTTTGCAGGGCGAAAACATCTGGGGCGCAATGCCTGATAGTGGTTTTGTGTACAACCCACAAGAGCAAATCTTGATACATCGATTTAGTAATTGGGAGCCAGCCCAAGGCGAAAATATTGGAATTATTTATGGCGAGAGGCTTGAAGAGTTTGATTTTGTAGCTCAGTTAGAGAACGCAGAGTCTTATTTTGACCTTGTCGAACGCTTGGCTTTAAGGGATTTGCGAGCCCTACAAACTGAAAAAATTGGCTTCGAAAGCATTTATAAAGTTCACAGTTTTAATAGCATGGGCTTCGTGATGGGATTCTTAAGTTTTGGAATACCCCTTTTTGTTATTTTTATGATCATCTTAGTCCTACGGGCCATCTATCGGAAAATCAGTAAAAAAGCCTAATCAAATGCTATGAAACGACTACTACTTATTGTTCTACTGGTTTCTATCGCTAGCCTACAAGCCCAAGAGGTTGATCTCGAAGCGGTAGATAAATACCTCGATCAAGCTCGTATGAAGCATGGTATCCCCGGTTTGGCGGTTGCGATTGTGAAGGGAGATTCCGTGATCTTTGCCAATGGTTATGGTTTCCAAGATGTGAGAGCGGGCACTGCCGTCAGCTCACAGTCTTTATTTGGCATTGCATCTTGTACCAAGGCCTTTACGGCGGCGGCGATTGGTATGCTGGTAGATGAAGGCAAGCTCGATTGGGATGATAGGGTAGTGGATTATTTGCCGTGGTTTGAACTGCATGATCCTTATGTAACCCAAGAACTGAGAGTGGTCGATCTATTGTGTCATCGTTCTGGATTGGGCACTTTTGATGGTGATTTGCTGTGGTATGCGACAGATTATAGCATGGAAGAAGTGGTGCGCCGGATCAAGCATCTGCCTTTAGATCACGGTCCTCGCTATCAGTTTGGTTATCAAAATATCATGTATATCACGGCGGGTCTATTGATCGAGCGGATCACCGGAGAGTCTTGGCAACGATTTATCAAGCAACGTTTATTAGGTCCACTGGACATGCATCATAGCACCACTGGAGCTGATGAAATTACTGGCGCCTTGGCGGCGGATAGAGCTTTGCCGCATGTCGATGGAGAAGTATTTCCAGAAATAGATTACAGCAATGCGGCGCCTACCGGCGGTATCAATAGTAGTGTGATGGACCTCAGTCATTGGCTGCGTTTTTGGCTTGAGGGTGGGGTTTATGAGGGCGATACATTGATCAGCCCAGCGACTTATCGCAAGCTGATCCAACCACATACCTTGATGAATCCGGGCTATTTGGAGTCTCAGGGCAGTGCGCATTATAAAGCATATGGCTTAGGCTGGTTTTTGTATGACTATGCAGGCACGCAGGTGATTGAGCATGGTGGCGGCCTACCGGGTTATCTTTCGAAGGTGGTTTGGTTACCAGAAGAGGATTTAGGTTTTGTGATTCTCACGAACGGTATGACCTCTCTCTACGAGGCGACAAAATTATACCTTCTGGATCAGTTTACTGGCCAAGAGGAACAAGATTGGGCCGGAACCTTTCTCCAGTTTGAAACGCGAAACGAAAAAGCTACTGAAGAAGCCGAAGCTGCTTTTGTCGCGGCTAGAGCAGCTGATACCAAGCCTTCGCATGATTTGGCGGCCTATGTGGGTACTTATACTGATCCAATGTATGGCGATGCTGAGATCAGTTTGAAGGAGGGTGTCTTACAATTTTCTCTCTTACCTACGGCGCACTTATTTAGTGGATCGATGGAGCATTGGCATTATGATAGCTTCCGAATACGCCTCAAAGACCCCTTTTTGCCAGCGGGACTATTTGTCTTTGAGACTAATGGAAAAGGCACCGTTACGGGTTTTACGATTGATCTCCCCAACAATGATTTACACTTTTCGAATCTGCATTTTACCCGCTAGACTCGTTTTGTTGTAGAAATTGCCCGATCTAGGGCCAGTTGTCGCCCAAAAGGTCCAAGACCTATTTTTATAGCATGAAAGGGATTAAGCGCCTTCTTCTCGTATCTATTCTCGGATTGCTGATCCTTGGCATATTGGCTGCCATTGCATGGGCGTTTTCATTTGAGAATAGATCTTTTTGGGGAGGAGTCTTGAGCATTTTAGGTTTGATTACACTGAGTTTATGGGTGCTTCGCTCAACGAAAAAAGATGGGTTTTTAGCCAAATTGATACAAAAAGAGCCTTCTAGCGATGAAAGCAAGCGTTCCGCCATTGCGGCAATGCTACTCACTTGTCTCTTGATATTTGGTGCCTTGATGTTTTTTCAGCACAGTCAATTGCAGCTACAGCAAATTGAAACCCAAAATTATATAGATCAAGAAAACGAACGTTTGCTCAGAGACTACTCTAGAAACAATCTCGGGTCTTTGATCGGAAACCTCTTGGATAAGGTCGAAACGGAACTAGCTGATCCCAGTTTTGGACAGCTAAGTGATAAAACCATTGCGAGGATAGCGGCAGTGAGCGAGGCTTTTAAACCTGCGGGAGAGGTCATCAGTGATAGTCTCGGAAACGAGAATTATAGCCTCGAAAGAGGACAATTGTTGTTGGCACTTTCATACATCGAGATGGATTCAAACTCATTTGGACGTATAAAAGCCAAAGTGTCTTTTGCTGGAGCTGATTTGGCAGGGGCTGACTGGGCCGGTATAAATTTGCGCGGAGCGGATCTGAGAGGTGCCAATTTGCGCGAAGCTAATTTAGCGGGGGCCAAACTAGATAAAGCAGATTTGAGGAGTGCCAATTTTTGGAACGCGAACTTGAGCAAAGCCTCTTTGCAAGCTGTCTACCTCAATCGTGCTGATCTGAGATGGGCCAATTTAAACGAAGCGGATTTGAGATGGGCTGTCTTGAATGGAGCTGATCTAAGCAATGCTAAACTGAAAAATGCCAATCTTAAATCTGCTAGCTTTAGATGGGCGATAGCGAGGTCTGCATTATTTAATGAGGCCACCGTATCCTGTGTAGATTTAAAAGGCACTGATCTGAGAGACGCTAACCTTAGTCAATGTGATTTGAGAGAGACTGATTTAGGGAGCACAAATCTGAGTGGTGCTGATTTACGCAAGGCCAATCTTGTAGAAGCTAATATGAAAGGCTTCAATCCGATGCAAATGACTGAGACAATGGTATTTGAAGAGAATTGGCTACAAATGCTCACGCAATGGAAAGTCAGAGGAGCAGACTTAGTACAAGCTAGATTCAAAGTAGTCAGAGAAGTGGGTGCAAGTTCGCGCTTTTATTTAGATGAGCTTGACGAATAGAAAAATGGCGCATCAACGTAAACCACTGACATCTTCCATCACCCGATTGAGTTTGATCGTGAATCGCCGCGTGATGATATCATTAGGCTCAAAAGGCTGAAAACCAATCTGAAAAGCTCTACTATAATAAGTCTGAATATCGTTGAGATAGTCGGCCATTAACTCTGTAGTCCAATAAGTGTCTCGCTTGATTTTATACTTGTCTCTCAGTTGTTTGCCAAGTTCTTGGCCCCACTCATTGTTGATTACATCAACATAGTTATCAACTGGGCCATAGGCGAGATCATTAATTTGTTTTTCGGTAAAATTGCCTGTGATAAGTTCCGGCATATTGGTTCGCTCGTGGGCATCTGCAATAAAGTCTGCCAAATTTTCTGAAAAAATTGAAGTCATAAAGACTTGGGAAGTGATATGATTGAAGGTGTTAAGAAAACCCTTGTCTGTCAGGTCTTTAGGGTCGCTATTTGCCCGGTCTGTTTCATTGATATTGTAAACCATCCTAAGGGCTAGATCATAAAAAGCCATGTCTCCTTCTCGGTAGATATTGGGCCTTCTACGAGATAGAATCATCACGCGTAACAAGTCATTTCTATTGATTACTGCGTAGGGATTTTTAAGACCAAGCCAAGCTTTTTTCCAAAAACCTCCTCTTTGGGCGCGGGCAAAATCCGTCTCACTAACCCCCGATTTCAAGACTGCCTTTACGGATTGGCCATTGTGATAATGCGTCAAGCGCACTAAGGGTTTTCGCAGGGGTGTTTTGCTCGTATCCGGATTGATATTGAAATATTCGATCCGTACGACAGATTTGAGCTCTGCAAAAGACTGGAACCGAGTCGAAAGTAAAGCGCCGCGACAAGTCAACTGAAGAGGAAGGGTTTCCTTTGACTTGTCATTTGGCCAAAAAGCTTCAACCACAGTCAACATCGATTCATCAGAGGCATCCCTATCTGCTACGATAGCAAATGTCAAGAGGAGTAATAGGAGGATGCGAGGCTTGGGCATAATGCGCTTTATGAGCGAAGAAGCACAAATTATGCTTTCTGATTAAGACTACAATTATGGCCGAGTGATTTTTTTAGGTGGAAGTAGATATGTATTTGTCAATTCCTTGGTTGCCGCTTCGCGGAACGCTAGAAAAATTATCCCGAACTACCGCTTATGGGAAATCTATAGCAATATTATTTTTTGTGTCGCAACTCCTTCTGGCGTCTGGATGTGTAAGAGATAAACCCCTGCTGGGAACGAGTAGTCTAATTTTATTGACTCGGTGAAACTCGCAGATTGTGCTCCTACCTGGCGACCTTGGATATCGAAAAGCGTAGCTGAAACTTCAGTCTGGCGTTCCGCGAAGCGTAATACCAAAGTGCCTGCCTGAATATCTTGCTCAATTACTAGGCCCAAACGTTCTCGCAGAGACGCTATGCTGACAGGCATCTGACTATCCTCATAAACGCTAGTGTAGCCTTGAGTACCGCCCGCGAGATTGGCGCCGATGGCGACGCGACTGCCATTGTGATTGAGTGCTACGGATTTACCTAGATTGTCAAATTGCGCTTGGCCAGTAATCGGACTATATAATTCTGTCCAAGTCCCATTGATTAGTTCAAACTGATTGACGCGACCAGAGGACATGGCTACATCATCAGCGGATTGGGTTCCTACTGCCACCCGATTGCCATTGCCACTGATCGTTACGGCTGTGCCGAACGCCTCGCTTGTAGAACTAGCTCGCATATCTGCTCCTACTTGGGTCCAACTACCGTTGTCAAATTGGTAAACCCTGACTGAGCCAAAGCCGTTGCCATGATCGTGTGCCGGAGCGGAACTGACAAAACTTAGTCCATCTTCAGATAAGGCGACCATGCTACCAAAGGTTTCGCCCGGCCCCATACCGAGTATATCACTGCCCAGCTGAACCCAGTTATCGTTTTGCCATTGCCAAACTTTGACCTGACCAGCACTAGAACCGCCCGAACTGTGTAGTGGTGTACTGGCTGCGATGATGGTCCCGTCGGCATTGATGCTTACGCCGGTTCCCAAGCGATCGTCTACCATATCACCATCAATATCATCCCCTAATTGTACCCAATCGTTATTTTGAAACTCAAATACTCTGACATGGCCAGAATTATTGCCGTTGCCATTATTGTTGCGACCTCCGACGATCAAACGATTGCCAGTGGCACTCAAATCTAAGCTAAAGCCAAATTGGTCTCCAGAGACTTCTCCTGCGATGGTATTCCCTAATTGTACCCATTGGCCCGCCGTCAATCTGTACACTCTTGCATGTCCTCCCAGTGTACTTGGATTACCGCTCAAGCCTCCCAAGGCTAGGGTTTTGCCATCAGCACTTAAAGCAAGTGAGAAGCCAAATTGGTGGCCGATCTCAGTGCCGTCGATATCATTGCCGACTTGCGTCCATATACCGCCAAATTCAAAATACACTCGTACTTGCCCCCAATCATTATCAAAAAGCGGAGCTCCTACAGCAATGGTTTTGCCAGATTGATCCATTGCTACGGCCCAGCCAAAATTATCATTGGGTGAGTTGCCGTCTAGTTGGGCCCCGATTTGATTGAATTGCCCCCATAGACTGGGGTTGGAAAATGGAATCAGTAAGAGTAGTGTGAAGAGATGCTTCATGAGAATATTGGTTTTGCTTAGGTATGGCCTTTCGCAAAGACAAGTTAACAGTTCCTTCAAATTCAGTTTGAAATATGCCTACCTTTGTATGGCAATGCAAATAGGTGATATGCTGCAAGAAAATGTTTCGCTCCTGCCTTTCAATAGCTTTGGTATCGATGTTAAAGCTCGTTGGTTTATCGAGATCAATAGTTTGACGATGGCTACTGAGTTTTTGGTGGACAATCTCAATGCAGGACAAACTGTTTGGATATTGGGCGGAGGGAGCAATCTCCTCCTCAAAGGGGATCTTGAAGGATTAGTGCTTCGTAACTCTATCAAGGGGAGAAAAATCGTTCGGCAAGACGAAAAACATGTATATCTCAAAGTCGGAGCAGGCGAAAATTGGCATGATCTGGTGCTTTACTGCCTCGAAAACGATTGGGGTGGGATCGAAAACCTGTCTCTGATACCCGGTAGTGTCGGTGCCGCACCGATTCAAAATATTGGTGCGTATGGGGTGGAGTTGAAAGATGTTTTTGTTGAATTAGAAACCCTCTCTCTCGCTACTGGCAATCCGCGTACGTTTGATCACACTGCCTGTGAATTTGGCTATCGAGATAGCTACTTCAAAGGGCACGGCAAAGGCAAATATTTAATTACCTCAGTAACCCTCAGGCTCAATAAAGCGCCTCATCATCTCAAAATCGCCTACGGAGCCATTGAAACTGAATTGCAAGCCAAACATCAAGCTCCCTATACGATCCAAGAAGTTAGCGAAGCCGTCATCTCAATTCGTCAAAGTAAGCTGCCAGATCCGGCTCAGATCGGGAACTCCGGCAGTTTTTTTAAGAACCCAGTGATTTCGGAGAGCGCCTTCGCCGAACTCCAGCACCAATACCCAGAGGTACCGCATTATCCTCAAGCCGATGGCCAAGTCAAAGTACCCGCTGGCTGGTTGATAGAGCAAGCAGGCTGGAAAGGCAAACGCATTGACAATTATGGTGTGCACGCCAAACAAGCCCTCGTTTTGGTCAATTATGGGGGTGCCAGTGGCCAAGAAATCTTCCAGCTTTCGACTCAGATATTAAGCTCTGTCAAGGACAAATTTGCCATCCAGCTCGAACGTGAGGTGAATGTTTGGTGAATGAGGAGAATTACTCGTCCTCAATTTTCAAAACCTTAAACTCTGTCCTTCGATTGAGTTGTTTATTAGTAGCGTTGTCATTAGGAGCGATGGGATCATTTTCACCATAACCCTTGGGTAGCATACGGTCGGTATAGACTCCTTTTTCTTGGAGAAAGTTGACTACTGATTCGGCTCTGTTTTGAGAGAGGTTTTCATTATGCTGATCTGTACCATCACTATCGGTATGGCCAGAGATTTCGACTACTAGCTCAGGATTAGTTTCCATGATTTCTAAGAGTCGGTCTAATTCTTCGATGGATTCGGCTCTGAGAGTTGCTTTATCCACGTCATAATAGATGTTTTCGAGGACGATTTTTGCACCAGGGATCAATGGATCTAACCAAATGTCGTGAGTAAAATCCACTCCGTCTTGGTACATACTGTCGCTGATACTGACATCAGATAGGTGGAAAAAATAGCCTTTGGCTGTAGTGCTAAACTCATATTGTCCGAAGGACAGGCAAACTCGATAATTTCCTGCTGCATCTGCTTCAACTTCTTTTTCAGCTATGCCGATCGCGTTGCGTATGAGAATCTTTGCCATGGGCACTGGGAGTTCGGTTTGAATATCGCGTACGATCCCCACTATGCAGATGCCTTCAGGTGCTTTTTCTGGTTTGAGATTGATATTATGGCGCAAGCCTTTTTCAGCGTGAAGCTCTTCTAAATCAAAATAAGTGTCGCGAGGATAATAAGCCTCCTTTTGCGTACGAAATTGATAATTGCTGCCAAAAGCTAATTCGATACGATAGTTGCCTTTGGCGTCAGTGAGCAAGCTATCGACCACATTGCCGAGCTTATCCGTTAGCTGCAGGCGTGCCTCACGTAAAATCTGGTTAGTCTCTTCATCTCGTACCTTTCCATACACAAAAGCCGTTTTGGGACGAACGATATATATATCTTTTTCGAGATTGCTATCTGGCATCACAAAGTGTTCTATGTGTACAGGTAATCCCGGCGCTCTGACTACTATTTGATACGATTTTTTGGGTTTTGGACAAAAACGATAACCAGCTTGATCGTCAGTATATTGAGTTTCTAGACTTTTTCCCTCTTCATTTTGCAAGCTGATTGGCACGTTTGGAAGAATTTCTTTCGTCTCGTCATTATAAACCTTGCCAAAGATGCAGACACCATTTTTTGCTTTTTCTTCCTCAGGCTCAATCGAGATATTACGGTGAACGTTGATCATATGATCATTGATGGATGCGGTAACGATATCTTCATCTCCATCTCCATCAAAATCCCCGGCTGCAACGGCAGCATTCCAATTACCTGACCCCATTTCATTACGAGGACCGATTACGCCTTGACCATTATTGAGATGATAGCCTATCGCACGATCTACCGTCGAGCAGGTAACCACATCTAAATCCCCATCCATATCGAAATCGCTGATCACAAGATCAAAATTATGATCTCCTGAAATCACAACCTGCTCACGGGCAAAAACTAGTTTACCTTGATTGAGGTGAATACAAAGTTTTTTGTCGAGATAAGATGCCGAAGCAATATCTAAAATACCATCTTGATTAAAGTCTGCTAGTCCGAGGCCCCAGTTGGCCGCGCCAGAACGGAGGCTTTTGGCTTTTGGAAAGCTTTGCTTGCCTAAATTGGGATGGATATATACCCTGCCATCATCACAACCGACTACTAGATCTAACCAACCATCGGCATCAATATCGCCACACTTTACTACTCTGGGGGCTCGACCCGTTGGGATCGAAACGGAATTGCCAAAACGGCCCGTACCGTCTCCATAGTGTATTTTTAGCGTGTTTAGAGATACTATTGCGGCTACAAGATCTAGATGGCCGTCGTTGTTGAGATCCGCTGCGCTAACGTCATGCGCCATCGTCCCGACTTGAAATACTTGCGTTTGGCGAAGCCGACCCTGACCATCATTGAGCAGGATGGCGAGCTTACCCATCATGCTGACTACAGCGACATCTGACCAACCATCTTTGTTGGCATCGAAGACACAAAGGGCTCTATTGTGCTTGAGACCTTGGAAGGATGACTTGCGATTAAATTGACCATTTCCATCGTTATAATGGATGTTTACCATCCCGTCTAACTTAGAAGCCGAAATGATATCCGGCTTGCCATCATGGTTCATATCCTCTACGGCTATGCTCCAATTTTGCTCCCCAGATGGGTAGGCGAATTTAGGGACAAACACTTTATTCGAGATGAAAATAGTACTGTCCTGCCCAGATCTATTAGTGACTTGGGCGTTCAGCGAAGCGGTAAGAAAAAGCAAGGAGGCTAAGATCCCTATACTCAGCCGATGGTGGCCTGATAGGTGACGTAGATCAAAAATGTATGTCATAATAATAAACCCCAAGCGGTGTATGTTCAATGGTTATTTACAATAATGGATATATTCCATCTCAAAAAATAACTGGCATTGTGTATGAACTTACACCCTCAATAAAGCAATAGTGGCAATAATTAGACCACTTATTACAAGTTTGGGAAGAGATGAATTATGAACAATGAGACGTATTTGATATATTTCGTCTATGGTAAAATTACAACAAATGGCCTAGCCTTTGCGTATAGGTTATGAGTTGAAGAATAAACAGATTATGCACAACAAGTCTCAAACATACCTCTTTAGGCTTAGCTTATTGCTGCCGTTGTGTCTGTTGGGGGGCGTTCTGCTAGCCCAGCAGCCAAACACCGAAGAGAACCAAGAACGGAGTAAGCGCTTTCGTGTCTATGAATACAAAGGCGAAACTTATCTCTATGGCCAATTAGATGATATTGACATTACCGCCAAGTCGCCTAACCGTTGGCAACGAAAAAGAGGGGACCGTCGTCTCGCACGATATACCCGCTTACAGTGGAATGTACATAAGGTCTATCCCTACGCTCTCAAGGTAGCGGATGTCCTACGTGAAGTAGATGCCGAAATGGCCAAAATGACCACCGAAGCCGAAAGGGAATCTTACCTCAAAGAGCGCGAAAGTGGCCTTTTTGGAGAGTATGAAGATGATGTCCGCAAGATGTCTCGTACTCAAGGAAAAGTCCTCGTCAAACTGATCCATCGCCAAACTGGACTTTCGGCTTATGATTTGATCAAGGATAATAAAAGCTCTACTGCCGCCGTCTTTTGGCAAGGTATCAGTCGTATCTTTGGGATTAACCTCAAAGCAGACTATGATCAGGAAGCTGAAGATATGATCGAAGATATCGTCAATGGCCTCGAAACCGGTGGTTACAATATCTATTATAAGCGATATAACTACCGTTTAGTCTAGGAAATATTAATAAAGCAGATAGGGTTCTAAACACTATGTTTAGAACCCTATCTGCGTTTTATGGGTTGGTGTTTTTGTGGGGATTGCTTCGCAGAACCTGGCCTTGCGAAGGTTTAGCTTTTTGCAGTGATTCGACTTGTAAGCCTAATCTACTTTCCTAATGAAACTCATAGGCATACACTTGCCAGCCTTTGAGGTTGCGTCGATTGATGTCATAAACTTCGACTCTAATCAGTAGCGAGAGATTATTATAGTAATATCGATAATACTCGCCTTTGCCCGGCAAGCGACGTTCTATGACCTGCCCATAGTCGTTATATAGATAGTTATCGACTTGTCGAACGTTACCATCCTTCAACTCTCGAATACCAGTGATATAGCCATCTTTATTGCGCAGATATAGTGTGCCTGTTTTGATTTCGCCTTTGATCGTTTGGGTGAAAGTGATCTCTTGACTGAGGTTCCCTTCAGCATCATAGGAGTATTCGGTATTAGCAGTGGTGGCTAGATTCGTGGCTCTCTGACTCAATAATCGATTGATCTCATCATAAGTATAAGTGCGAATTTCATTGGTATCTAAGCGGTGGCTGATTTCTATTTCTTTGATTTTACGCCCGAGACTATCATTTTCGACCAAAATGTAGCCATCCCCTTTCATATTGCGCTTGCCAATTCTCGCAAGATTACCTTCACTATCGTAGCTATAACTAAACTGTCGCCCCATAGCCGTTGCGGTTGAGTCATATTCGATTCGTCCAAAAGGATTAAAGGCCATGTATTTGTAAACACCTCTCGTCAAGGTATCCCCTTTGAAGACACGATAATTGGTCAGCGTATAAGATTTTACACCTCTTTGCTGGTAGTAGCGCTGCAACTCTTGGCTAGGTATGGCGTCATAAAGCAAAATGGGAGATTGGGCTGCCAGATGGCTAATTGAAAAGCTCAGTCCAATAAGCAAGCAAAGTGCAATGCGGTTCTTCATACCAACAAAGGTAGTTTTTTGCGTGCAAAAATGCCGATAATCAGTAAGATGCTTAGGATACCGCCTATCCACCACCATTTCTGTCCCGTTTGGATATGCAAGGCGCTATCTTGCCCGATCACCACAAAGGCACTCCAATAGTAAGGATGTGCAAGATCATGATTATTGAGATAGTTCAATTTTGCCTTTTGCATTGCCAAACTTGGTTTGTCGCCTTGATCCAAAGCTGCATAGAAAGCTTGCATGAGGTCTTGAGTCGCCTGATCATCGACTTGCCATAGACTCATCGCAGTAGTGCCACAGCCCGCTGCGCGGAACGCTCGAGCCAATGAATAGATGCCTTCCCCCTTTTGCAGTTGTCCGGTTCCCGTCTCGCAAGCCGAAAGTACCGCCAAACGTGCCTGCAAGGGTAAGTTGTAAATTTCGTAGGCATATACTCTAGCCGTTTCGCTGCTGTCTCCATTGAGCCAAAAGGCAGAGCGACTGGATTCCGTTTCGTCTGTATAGGCGTGCGTCGCCAAATGCAAGACTTGATATCGATCGGCCTCTTGGAGAAAGCGTTCGCGAGTAGCGATCTCTGCTAAATATGCCTCCCCTTGCCACTTTTTGGCCATCTCTCTGACGACTGCTTGGTTTTCTAGTCTTCCCGGCTGCGCCGAACGATTGAAACTGACGGGGCCAGAGAAGTGTGGTGCAAAACCTCCAAAGTTCTCCGCTGCTTGAGGCAAATCTTCATCCCAAAGGGTATGCACTGCATATAGATATCGGATAGGCGCGCGATGCAGCAAATAAGGCAGTTCTGCAAAACGTCTTACTCTAAGGGTGTCCGTACAAAGGCTCGCAAAAGGCAAAAAGCCCAAGGGGCCATCCGCTACGATCAGCAATTGTGAAAGGCTATCGCTAGGCAATAACTCCTCTAACAAAGTTTGATACATCCTAGCCGCGAGTTGATGATAGTTTTGTAGGTCTTGAGGCTTAGCCCCTTCGGCAATTTGGGGGTCGCGTAAGAGATCCATAAAAGCCAGTAAATCCGACTCTATCGCCTGTTGATTGGGGAAACTAAGGTATTGAACCTTGCCATCATATAGCCCGAAGGCGTGTGTTTCCTCAGTACCCCAAAAATATTCTATCAAAGCTGTCTGCGGCGGCAGCTGATTCAATACGGCCAATGGGTCTGTAAAGACTGCTTCTTGCTGCAATTGTAGGTATTGGGGGTAGTTTGCTTCAATTTGTTGTTGAGCCGCTAGCTGCGCTTGATATAGTTCAAAACGTTGGTCTTGGAGTTCGACGGAGTCGGGAGAGGACAATAGCAATTGCTCCGACTGAGCCAAACGATAGCGCAATTCTCGCTCTTTGATCAGTAAAGAGTCCGGTATGTCTGCTCCGCTATTGGCCTGCTCTTGTCGCATTTGCTCCCGTAGGATGGCTGCTTTGTTTTTGGCAGCAAAATAATAAGCCTCCAATAGCCACGCTTCGTCTTGGGTCTCTTGCTGGAGATGGAGGGCGTTGGCGATGGCTTTTTCATAGAGCGGCACGATGGATTTAGACAAAAGCAGCTTTGCCTCTTCTCCCCAATAACTTTGGCGCATACTATCCGCCAATTGTGTTGCCAGTTGGTAGGTATGATGAGCCTCGACTAGATGTTGTGGATCATTGCTTTGGCTAAACCAGAGCTGCCAACTTTGGGCTTTGCTTTCGAGACTATTGAGCATCTCCTGCGGATAACTGACCCGATGGAGGCTGGGTAAGTCAGTGATTTTTTGAGACTGAAAATCCGCAGATAGATGATAGATACTCTGTTGCAGTGCCTCTATACTGTTTGTGTATTGTCCTTTTTGACGGTAAAGGATGGCTTGATCTTGATGCAGGGCGGCTCGGCTATAGTGTCGGTGAGGGTATTGCGCCTCGCGCAACGCCATGCTCTGTGATACAAAGCGTTCGGCAAGGCCGAATTGCCCAAGATGCCGATAGACCTGTCCATAGTGGCGTAGTAAATTAGCTTCAAAGCTGTGGCCCTTTTTGAGCCAGCGTTCAGCTTGCTGCAAATAAGTAAGGGCTTGGGGATACTCGCCCCTCTCATCTAGCAACATCGCCAGATCATCCGCAATGATCGCTCGGGTATGCTGCCCACGCTCTGGATAAGTTTGTAGAGTATCTAAAGCCTGCCGAAAACTCTCCTGCGCGCCGGCTAGATCGCCTTCCGTGCGTTGCAATTGGCCGATATTGCCCAAGGTGCGGGCAAAACTGAGCGGAGCATTTTGGTAATAACGGAGTGCCTTTTGAGAGTGGAGGCGGGCGCGTTCGGTATCACCGAGCCGACGATAGATGATGCCGCTATTGTTGTAGGCTGCCGATAAAGTCGCATGAAACTCAGGATCGTCGGGAGGGGAATCTTCGATAGCGGCCTGATAGTAGTGGAGTGCCTTTTGAAGATGATCTAAGTGCCGATGACTACTACCAAGAGCGACTTCTACGTCTGGTAGATAAGGGTCCTCGAGCTCTAGATATGGCGCTATCCGATCCTCGAATTGGACAAACTCATTCATCTTGCCCATTTGTAGATAGGCATAACCAATGCTATAGTAGCTCTCCAAAATGGCGCTGCTACTGTCTTGCGATTCTTGCTGAGCGATGGCTTTGAGATAGAGGGCTACTGCTGCCTCATAATCGGGTATTTCTAGCTTTTGATCTCCCTCGTCTATCAACTGACGGGTATCTTGGGCCAGGCCTACAAACGGCAATAGCAGCAGACACAATATGCCTGCTGCCCATGCTAGATATGTTGGTTTCTGCTTCAGAAACGAATGTTCACTTCATTTAAAAGGCATAGGAAAGATACACTTTTCCAAGGCGATAATTATCTCCTGTCAAATCGTCGAGTCCGCTCCAATGACGGCTAAAACGATAGCCTACTTGAAAACCGCCTTGGGCATTGCCTAGTCTGATGTCTCCAAATATTTCTGGTTCGATCTTGTCGCCACCACTACCCGGAAAAATGGTTTCTAGCTCATCGACCTGATAGTTGAGTACATAAGATATCGCTCCGCCAACGCCTACACTCGCAAATCTGCCTAAGCGTAAACGTAGTTGCAAGGGCACCAGATAGATGTGATTGAGGGCGTGAGTCTGCTGCTCAATGACGGGGGATCCACCTGTCGGGTTACGGATGGTATCATCGGCCAGGAAAGTCAATTGAGACAATTGTAGTTCAGCTTGGTAATACAATCCCTTTGCGAAAGTATTGTATTGGATACCAACAAATTTGTTGTTGAAATTGGGGGCGATTTTGCCTCTAATGACACCAAGAGGATCAAATTGGGGGATTTGTTGACCACCGAGCAAACCAAAGTTGCCAGTGCCTTTGCCTTCGCAAGGACAACTAGAACGGATATTACATTGGTTTTTGACGCAAATCACGGTTCCCTGAAAGACGTAATCTGGAAAACCATTTTTGGTGTTATTACTGCTGCCACCTCCTCCGGTAGTGATGGAGCCGATACCTGTGTCATAGCCTACGACTCTCAACTTATAACGATCGTCGCTGGCGAAAGTCATCGATAAATCGAGTACCACCTCAAAGGTGAAACTCGAAGCTGACATAGCATTAGGTCCCACTAAGGAGATATTGCTAGGGATGGCTTCCCAGATCACAGCACCATTATTAGGGTTGATGATGGCGACAGCAATCCGTGGACGTTGTTGATTGAGGGTTGATACGGTCAGTTCGAGGGTGTCGGTGGAGCCATACTGCAAGCAGAAGGCTACTTGTTCAAAGCAATAATCTGGATCATTGACATTTTCGTCATTTTCGACGAGACTAAGTTTTTTCTTCTTCTTAGCTGCTTGCAAGGGGTTGGGCAATCCGAGCAGCATGCCAAGGCACAACAAGAGGGTGAATACTGAAAAAGCGCGTTTCATAATCGATATGGTTTTTCAGATAAGTCGTAGAGAATATAAGCTCAATCAACACTTGAACGATTTTTTTTGCGTTTTATCACAAAATAATAGAGTAAACCAGCCAAGAGGGCCAAAACAATCAATGTGATCATCGGCTTGGGAAGGCTGAGTGGAGGGGAGAGAGACGCATCATCCCCGATACTGACAAAGGCGCCCCAATAATAAGGATGAGTGAGATCATGCTCTTGGAGATACTTTTTACGAGCGATTTGTAGTGCCTTTGATTTGCTATGACCTCCTTTCAATGCAGTATAAAATGCTTCCATCAAGTCTTGAGTCGATTGGTCGTTGACAGGCCAAAGACTCATCACCACACTCGGACAACCTGCATAAGCAAAAGCATGAGCTAAACTGAGATTGCCTTCTCCTCTTTGCCGCTGTCCAATGCCAGTATTACAAGCCGAAAGCACGGTGAGTTCGCTTTGCAGCTTCAAAGGATAAATCTCATGCAATAGTAAAGTGTCTTGGGTGGCGGCTTCTCCAAAGATCAAACCCGAATACATCGGTCTATCTTCCAAGATATAAGCGTGAAGGGCAAGGTGGAGCACTTTAAATGAAGCTGCTTGTTTGAGGAAATTCTTTTTGCTGGCCTGTGCGCCCATATAAGATTCCCCCGACATCTGAGCGGCGATGCGCTTTACTTCTGTTTCAGCACCCGCTAGACTAGCTATCGCTTCTTCAGGTCCACGAATAGAGAGGAGAGCGTTCGGCACGGCCGGCTGATAAGAAGGTGCAAAACCCGCCCAATACTTGTCTGTCGGCGCTAAATCATGTTTGTCCAATAAGGTCCAAGCGGCATAGGCATATCTGACTCCCGCCTGCTCAAACAAATAAGGGATATCGCGATAATCGTTCGGCGAAGCCGCTTCTCTCACCAAGAGCTCAAAAGGCAATTGGGTCAATGGACCGTCCGGAATAATCAGCAAAGACTGACTCGTATCGGCCTCTAGGGCAAAAGGGAATAGTTGCTGATAGAGTTGATGGCCTAAGCGAGCAAGGCTTTGGGGACTGCTGAGGGCTGGATTTTGTAATTGTTGTTGCCAGTCCTGCAAGCTTTGCGCAAAGTCTTCGGCTAGTTTGATGCGGTGTATTTGATAGTCGTTAGGCTGTATTTGGAGGAGGTAGAGGACGGTGTCTGTATAAAAGTATTCTAAGAGTTGATGCGCTTTTGGCAACTGAGACTGAATCTGTTTTAGGCTAGGCAGCTCCTGACGATATTTGAGCTTGTGATAGTTTGGATATTGTAGAGAGATCACATATTTTAATGAGTCCTGACTGAGTTGCAGGCGCGTTATTTCGTTTTGCAGAGTCGGTAATTGTGGATTTTGAGCATCAACTTGCCAAGCGCTAAACCAATCATTGCGTGCGAGTTGGATACTGCTTTCGAGTCGATTTTGCTGTTGTACGATCTGCTTAGATAGTGCGGTTGGATTTTGAACCTGATCGCGCTGCAAATTCTCCCAAAGTAGATTGGCTCGACTCCTTTCGGCTACTGCAAAGGCCAATGCTGACCATTTTGGATTGCTGCTAGCTTGACTCAATTGATAGGCGTTGGCCATGGCTAGTTCATAGACCCGATAGCGAAAATCGGTCAGGTTACTGCGTTCTTCGGGTTCCAACAGCGCAGAACGACTATATTCTATCCATTGGATGCAAGTGTTTAAAGCAGCAGCGGATTTGGTCCAAAGTAGGGTATCTTTTTTTACTGAGCCCTCGCGATTGAAACTAAGCGCTTGATTATACAATACTGTGATTAGCCTTCTTGGTGAGCTGGTGAGCGTTCCCGGTGGAGGAAGGAGGGGAGGAGTCTGTGGTTTGATACTTGGATGTATCTCCTTTTCTAAATTGGGGCATAGCATCAAAGTACAGTCGTTATAATAAGCATGAGACAAGTCCCAGCGACCTTGCTCAAACATGATTTGTCCAAGGAGATTGTAGATCATCGCTAGCCGACTGTTTTTGTCTCCTGCTAGATTTTGATACTTCTCTTCTATTTCTAAGGCTATCGTTTCGGCTTTGCCGAACGCTTTTTGCTCGATGGCTAGCTCAACTTCAATGACATCAACCCGCGCATGGCGAGGATCTCCAACTTTAAAATGTCGCTTGGCAAAGTTTCTTGCCTTACTGATAAAAACGGTTACTTGCGGATAATCCTTTTGATTGAGATAGAGTTTAGCGTAGTGGACATATAAAACAAACGTAATACTTCTTTGGAGTAGATCATTGCTAGCAATGATTTGATAAGCATCATCATAAGCCTTTTTTGCTTGCTCAT
>JBGCFA010000037.1:0-28202 GCA_045106675.1 Bacteroidia bacterium | reverse complement strand
TAGGATCCGCTTGGGTTATCGCTTGCTCAACTGTAACAGTGGGAACAATCACATCATATACAGCTAAAGTGAAATGATCATTATGGTCCAAATCAACACCACTAAAAGTAACTTTTCCATTGGCGTAAGTGCCAATGAGCTTGACCCCTGGCGAACTTTCAAATATGGTGGCATTGCTAAAATCTGCTCCATCATCATCAATTAGTAGTAGATATTCATCCACTCCAACATCTGTCAATCCTATGGTGCTGAGGTCAAAAATTACATCTACTAGCCCTAAGTCAACTCCGGCATTACTATTTGTATTGGTCTCTTCTTCCGCTCGCCAGACTCTTTCCAATCTAATCGTTGTACCTGAAGGGATGTTATTGCTTAATTGATCACTGGGAATATCATTATGAGCGATGATTAAAAATTCGTTTGCAGTGTTATTACTCGTCGGATTGTTAATGGTAACTTGACTACTGGAGGCTTCATCAACTTGCACAGTACTGCCACAAGCTGAGCTCGCGATACCAATTGCATTTGGGTTAATATTGAATAAAGAGCTGTGATCATAGCTAGCCGTAAAACCCGAAAAATCCTTACCATATTTCAAGCCCAGGGCATTGTTTATTTGTTCTAGTTCGCATGCCGTAAGAATCCGACTATAGACCATTACTTCTGCAATTTGGCCATCAAAAGGACCGGTATCTCCATCCCAACCGATAGAAAGTTCGCTAAAAGCAGCGGTTGCATGGGTATTATCGGTAAAGGATTGGACTAAATCTCCATTAAAGTAAACTGCTGAGCCGTTGGTGGGGCCATTATTGGTGCCACCACTCACTGCACCATCATAGGCAGTGGTCTGGAGGTAGACTTCGTCTATCATGCCTGCCGCAGGAATAGGCTGATAAGAGGGGCTAACAAGCCCCAATGAAACGATACCCGTTTCTGGGTCGTTGCTTGTGAAGCCATGGCCAAACGAAGAATAGTAAAACCTGTCCCAGCCCCCATTATCGTTGCCCCAAGGTGATTGCCAATAGTCCTGCCCATTAGTCGCTGTTTTGGGTTTATACACTAAAAAGATGGTCATATCTTCCATTGGCTCTAATGTCTACGCCCGTATTGTAGATAGAACCCAATCTCTGCGAAACTCGATTAAACTTCAGTACGGGTTTGCCATTGATAAGCTCAAAGGGATCGGTTTCCATTATAGCACCGTTTTTTCCAGCCGTAACCACAGCATCGTTGCTATTCCCACTTTTATCGACCCATATAGCAATTTCAGTTCCGTCAGCAGGATTATTGTTATAGTCATTGTCCCCGTTTACATCACCTGCATCATACCAGATCGTTAAATCTGTTGTTACTCCGCCAGGAGGAGATTGGGCCTGAATTGCTTGCCCCCAAATGCTCAAAAAAAGTAAGACGAAAATTCCTATTAATCTAGATTGGTTAATACCTTTCGATAGATTAAGGGTTCCCCCAAATGTCTTTTTCAGTAATTTATTGTAGGCTGAGTATGAATGAATTAATAAAAAAGATATTGAGATTGGAGAGTAGCGAAACATATTAGAACTGGATTTTTTTGAAACTTCTTGCTCTACTAACAAAGAGAGGAGTAAAGAAGCCTTTTAGTACAGGATTTGGAAAAGTGTATGCGTGTATTAATTTCTTCTCTCCTAGAGATACTCATTACCAAACTTATTCAAAACTTACATTCACTAGGAAAATTGCTTCATACCATCAGCAGTTGAAATGCGTAATTGTATTTTCACATTTTGTAATATTTTGATAGCCAGTCGTATAATTAAGATTTTATATAGAAATTCCGCTTTTCGAAGAGGTTGAGGCAGCACAATCTTTGCCCTGATTTTATGGTGTTGGTTTGAACTCCAATCACTCGTACCCGAATTTCGAAGAATATTGTTCTCTGGTCCTGTTGATTTGCTATCTTACTTTGGCCTATTTTAGAGGCTATTATGCTTTTCTATTAGGCGTGTGCTTTATTGGTAAAAAAAATATTAAGGCCCTTTTTGTAAAAAAAAGAGACAATAATTCTCAAATTCTATTTCGTTACTTTCCAGTATTTCTCAGTGAGTTTATTGTAGATATTACATATTTTAAGAATTTGTATACTCTGTATAATGGTTTGTATGAATGGAGTCGAGACATCTAGAAGACTAAAAGAACAAATAGTCATAAACTAAACGGACTCAAATATACTTGTCAAATTTTCGGTTGCGCAAACCAAAATGTCTGCGCTATTTAGGACAAAGCTAATTCTATGCGGGTTACTGAAACAAAGAAGATCGAGCGATATTATCAAGCACTCGTAGAACGAGAAACTAATTTTGTGGGTATATTTTATGCAGGAGTCAAAACCACAGGAGTATTTTGTATCGCTACTTGCCGTGCCCGCAAACCTAAGCCAGAGAACGTAAACTTTTATACGAACATAAAAACTGCCTTAGACGAAGGCTACCGCCCGTGCAAAATCTGTAAACCCACCCAAAATGCTCATCAAGCACCTGAAGAGGTGGAGGCTGCTATCCAGTTGATACAACAAAATCCCAAGCTAAAAATCACGGATGATAAGCTACGAGAACAAGGAATCAGTCCCGAGCCGATAAGGCGCTGGTTTAAAAAGCATTATGGGATGACCTTTCATGCTTATCAGCGGATGTCCCGCATCAACCAAGCGTTCCAAGAATTGAAAAACGGTAAAACAAGCACAGAGACAGCATTTGACTCTGCTTATGACTCGCTCAGTGGGTTTGGCTATACCTACAAAAAACTGATGGGAAAATCGCCTAGCCAAACCAAAGGGCAGAGCCCAATCTTGATTAACCGCCTAACGACTCCACTCAGCCCTATGTATATCTGCTCCACAGAACGTGGAATCTGCATGCTGGAATTTGTGGATCGAGACATTTTGGAGGCAGATTTTGCTAGTCTACAAAAGTATCTGCAAGCACCAATTCTATGGGGAGAAAATGATCACATTAAGCAAGCCCGCAAAGAGTTGAAAGAGTATTTTGCAGGCGAACGTCAGCAATTTGAGCTGGCATTAGATATGCCAGGGACGGATTTTCAACAATCGATATGGCAAGCTTTAACAAAAGTTCCATATGGCGAGACTGCTACCTATGGAGCTTTAGCCGTCGAGATCAATAATCCCAAAGCTGTACGAGCGGTAGGGGCCGCTAATGGAGCTAACCGAATCGCTATTGTAGTGCCATGTCATAGGATTATTGGAAAAAATGGCAAACTCACTGGTTATGGTGGAGGTTTGGATCGTAAAAGTTTTTTGCTAGAAACGGAACGGAAGGTAGTAGGAAAACCTTCCTTAGAAACCTTGAAACTATTTTAATCAATGAGCATTCTCAATATGCTTGGATTGTAAAGGTCGTGTAAGTTTACGAATTTGTTGCGATAGTATAGAATAGTTTATATGTGGATATTTATATCAATATAAGTAAGACATGTATTCTATCAAAAGGCTAGTGCTTTGTGTTTTATGCACGGGGTATTTTATCAGCTCTATCTATGGACAATATGAAATTCAGACCTATTCGGATTTAGAAGCATTAAGTTTATATAAGGAAGCCAGTATCTATGATGCGGATCAAGAAGAATTAAGCTTAACTGAGGTCAAAGACCTTATGCGAGCTGATGCTTTTACCCCATTGAAAAAAGAATCCCCTACTTTAGGATTTACGGATCATCATTTTTGGGTTCATATATCGATTGACCATCTATCTCAGTATAAACAAGCTTTTTATCTAGAAACGGGGCGTCCGATCACTGATTATGTGGATTTGTATCTGATTGATGAGGCTGGACAATTTCAGCTTTTTCATAGTGGAGATGAGAGCCCTTGGGAGGAGAGGAGTTTCGCACACAGGAAGATTATATTTCCCCTCCAATTTGAAGCCCAAAGTCAATATGAGCTATATCTCCATTACAAAAGTGATGGCGAAATCATAGATCTTCCCCTATTATTAAAGCCAGCTGCTTTGGTGATTGGGGAGACTTATTCGACCCAGTTTTTGTTTGGGTTTTTCTTTGGAGTCTTGTGCTTAGCGATCATTACTTATTCGTTTTTCTTCTTTGCACTTAAAGACAGTAGCTTTTTGTATTACTGTTTATATGTTAGTACGACGGGTTTTTTGCAACTTTCTTGGGATGGGTATTTTTATCAATACCTCTCCCCATCAGGAGGCTATTTCAACCAAAGAGCAGTATTGATTTCCGCTCTCTTGACAGCCTGTTTTTTAGGACGCTATACTAAGGTACTCCTTAAGACTAAAACATTTGTCCCTCGGCTGCACATTTGTTATTTGGTAGGAGAAGTAGTTTTAGCCATACTACTATTCTTTGTACTATTTGTTCCGGCTTCTATCCCGATGGCTTATATCGCTGCCAATGCAGTAGGCTTATTTATCTTGATTATTGCCTTGGCTACAATCGTCAACTATTATGTAAATGGATATCCGATAGATCATTTCTTTGTAGTCGGAGTTTCCATTTTGATGGTAAGCTATGTCCTCTTTATTCTTAACAATCTGGGCATTTTTCCTAATTCTTTCTTTTCCAATCATATTATAAAAATAGGGACAGGTTTAGAGGTGATCTTTCTCTCCTTAACAATGAGTCGTAGGATAAGAATATTGAAGTCTGAAAAGGAACAGATGCAAACTCTGGCTCTTCATCGTTCTGAGGAGATGAACGAGTTGAAATCTTATTATCTCTCCAATATGAGCCATGAGTTACGCACGCCCTTGAATGCGATCATGGGGATATCTGAGGTTATGATAGACGAAGTTGAATCGGATGAGATTCGTAAAAACTTTGAAACGATAAAATCTGTCTCAATAGGTCTATTATCCTCTGTCAATGATGTGTTGGATTTTTCAAAAATTGAAAAGGGAGAATTAACACTTACAAAAACTCCTTTTAGTCTGCAATCACTATTGCATGATCTGAGCGCACAATCAAAGGTACAAGCGCAGTTCAAAGGAATTGATTTTGCATACAAATATGACAATCCTTTATCACAGAAATTATTAGGGGATTCCCTTCGTCTCGCTCAAGTACTCAATAATCTTTTGACCAATGCACTCAAATTTACCGCTGAAGGGAATATCTCCTTTAGTGTCTCCCACAGATTTCGTGAAGATGCTAAAGTGGAAATAAACTTTAAGATTGCCGATACAGGTGTCGGCATCAGTCCCGAGAAACAACAAACTATATTTGAAGCCTTGACCCAAGAAGACATCACCCACAAGCGTAAATTTGGCGGTTTTGGGATGGGTTTATTCATTGTCAAAAGCTTAGTGGACTTACACCAAGGTGAAATCTCATTGCAAAGTGAGTTAGGAAAAGGATCAGTGTTTAGTCTCTTGCTTAGCTATGAACTAGCACCAGAACAAGCAGAGGAAGTGGAACCTATTGCTTTTGATGAGCAAAAGATATGTGTCACTAGGATATTAGTGGTCGAAGACAACCCGATCAATCAAATGGTGATGGAAGCGATCTTGGGAAAGTGGGAGAATACAGAAGTCTATATTAGCGATAATGGCGAAGAAGCGCTTACTTTTCTCCAAGATAACCAGGTTGATATCATCCTCATGGATCTTCAAATGCCCGTGATGGATGGCTATGAGGCTACAATCGCTATCCGTAAAGGGGAAGCTGGCTCACACAATAAAGATCTCCCAATCTTGGCCCTAACTGCTGATACAATGGAAAGTAGTCGAAAATACGCCCGAGAAATCGGCATGGATGATTACCTGACAAAGCCAGTGGCCCCTGATTTTCTATTGCTAAAAGCTGGACAATATCTTAAGTGGAATCTGCAAATAGTGTCCCAATCCTAAAGCCAAAACAACTTCGTTAAAGCTTCTCAAAAGCTGTTTCTAAATCTCCTCTACTCCATAGAAAGTGCTACCTTAGTAGCATGAGCAAACCGGAAATACGGACTGTGGAGGTCACACGCTATGTGACACCTCTGCGTGAAGGTGGGTCGCTGCCCGCTATCGTAGAAGCTGATGACGAATTCCTATATGTGATAAAGTTCCGCGGAGCGGGCCAAGGAAAAAAGGCCCTCATCGCAGAACTCATTGGTGGAGAACTAGCGCGCGCGATCGGCCTCAAAGTGCCTGAGCTAGTGTTTATGCAGCTCGACGACTCGTTCAGTAAAACTGAACCCGACGAAGAAATCCAAGACCTACTCAAGTTTAGTGTCGGTTTGAATTTAGGGCTGCATTACCTCTCTGGCGCGATAACCTATGATCCGACGGTTTCGATTGCTGATGCCTTGACGGCTTCGAAAGTCGTATTGCTCGATAGTCTGATTACCAATATTGACCGCACTGCTCGCAATACCAATATGCTCAACTGGCACAATGAATTATGGTTGATTGATCATGGTGCTGCGATCTATTTTCATCATTCGTGGGACAATTGGGAGGCTCATGCCCAGCGGACTTTTCCTGCTATCAAAGATCATGTTTTGTTAAGTCGAGCGACTGAGTTGGAAGTTGCCGCTGAAGCGATCAAAAGTAGTCTCAATCGGGAGCTGATTACTGATATCGTTTCGGTGATACCGGACGATTTTTTGATTGACGAGACTATCGCATACGGCCCTGCCGAACGCCGGGATGTGTACGTAGCGTTTTTGATGAAGAAGCTCTCCAACTTAGATTCACTCACCAAAGAAGCCCAAGATGCCCGACAAGCAAGTATTTGAATATGCTTTGATTCGCTTTGTCCCACGGGTGGAACGTGAAGAGTTTCTCAATGTGGGGGTGATCCTGTTTTGTAAGCGAAAGAAATATCTACAAGTCAAATATCATATTGACGCTAAGCGACTTAGTGCTCTTGGCGAGCATATTGATCTGGAGCAATTAGCCACTTATCTGCAAAGTTGGGAATGGATCAGTCAGGGCAAAAGGGAAGGAGGCGTGATTGCGACCTTGGATTTGCCTAGTCGCTTCCGCTGGTTGGCCGCTACACGTAGTACCATCATCCAAAGCTCCAAAATACATCCGGGCTTGACCGATGATCCAGATGCTGTATTGAATCGACTCTTTGAAAAATACGTATTGTGAAATTATGTAGATTTGCTGCTCAGCATAAATAACCTCTACATGAAAGCATTACAATTTCCGATTCGCTTTACGTTCAAGATTTCGACCTTGTCGAACGATTTTACTGCTAAGGATGCTTCTGGCAATACCGTAGCCTACGTAAAGCAGAAATTATTTAAGCTCAAGGAAGACATCAGCATCTACGCCGATGAAACCAAAGCACAGGTCAATTTCAAAATCAAAGCTGATCGTTGGTTGGATTTCTCTGCAGTTTATAGCTTTTATGATGGTAGCGGCAAAGAGTTTGGTAAGATCGTGCGCAAGGGGTGGAAATCACTCTGGAAATCGGAGTACGAACTTATCGACCAAAATGAAAAGCCTCAGTATCACATTCGAGAAGAAAATGCTTGGGTAAAAGTCTTCGATGGCCTCCTTGGTGAGATTCCAATCCTTAGTTTCTTCACAGGCTATCTTTTCAACCCATCCTATTTGGTTACAAACCTTGACGGTCAAGCGGTCATTCGGATCAAAAAAATGCCCTCTCTTTTAGGACGAGAATTTGAACTCAGCAAATTAGCTGAGATGGACCAAGATGATGACGAACGTGTCATGCTCGGTCTGATGATGATGATTTTATTGGAACGGAGACGCGGCTAGGCTTTTAGCTCCTGTCTCTCACATAATGCAGTTGCACTAGGCCTGTATCATAATGTTTCTCAGAGACGAACTTAATCTGCAAAGATTGAGTATCTCCGCTAAATAATCGCGTCCCTTTGCCCAAAATAGTAGGAATAACTGAAATGATGTATTCATCTATCAAGTCATGCTCCATAAATAGCCTTACTATTTCAGCACCACCATCGCAATAGATGTTGCCGCCTTCTTTTTGGCGAATCTGAGCGATGAGTTCGACTATGTCGCCATTATAAAAAGTCAGATTTTCTTGATTTGGAAGCTCTTGGCGCGTCAGAATATAACAATCATACTGTTCCGCTTGGGGGAATGCATTGATCATATCCATGACCTTGCTATAGGTTTTTCGGCCTACGATATAAGTATCTACCTTAGTAGTGAAGGCTCCGTAACCGTAGTCTTCGCCTGCTTTCTCCATCGCCGAAAGAAAGGATAAATCATCATTTTCTCCCGCAATAAAGCCATCCAGACTCATGCTGATATAGAGTATTACTTTGCGCTCATTCATGCTTGACTGTTCTTTATCCTTTCAACTGAAACAACTCATATCTTCTGGTCCAGTTGATAGACTGCTTTGTTTGTAAAGATATCTCAAAAAATAATTCCGGACTGATCACATGGCCGCAGCCCCACAAATTGATCTTTTTTGTTTGGAAATCTCCTGTTTCTCGGATTCCGACTTTGTGATGATGATTGTTTAATTCCCACTTTGCCTCTACTGCTTTCCCACCAGATAGATTACTGAAGAAGAAGGCTTCCTTGGGAGTATTGTTAAAACTGATCTCGCTATGGCCAAAGTTTACCGCCTCTTCTGGATTTACAGATTCTTCAAACTGTTCTGGCAATAATTCAAACGGGAACTTTAACTGATAATCATCTCCGATTTTATCATCATTGATCGCGAGAAAATTATGATTGTATTCATCGGTGATGATTGCTTTCTCGCCAGTGTTTTTTAAAAAGTATTTGATCACAAAACCATTTTCGAGTAATTCAATTTCCTTCTTTAGTTTATATGAGAAGCCGTTGACCAAGGGGGCGTTACAGATAAATTGAACATTATTTAGACTGGTTTTGACATCAAAATTGCAGGGTTTGATTGGATAAGCTTTGCTGAACGCATAATCATCATCCTTTTTCTGTAATAAACCCACGCCTATTTTATGAAACCAATCTCCTCTTTTCGTTTCGCTAAAGCCTAGAGGAGATTCTATCCCAAATTCATTATAAAAACCTCTACCATAATTATCGCCAGCTTTAGAAGCTAGTAGCTCAACTCCAGAGATAAATTCGCCATTAAATTTTACCTCCGCTATCTTACCACTCCAATCAAATCTTGCTCCCGCATAGTTCTCATGCGGCAGGTCAATGAGAACTTCTAGCTGTTTATTTCTTATTCGGTGAGGCATAGTTCAGACTGATATAGCATGACTGGTTTTGGGCTTTGAGGTTTTTCTATTTCTCCTGCTTTGCAGAACGCTTGTCTGTTAGGACGTATGCAATCCGTTCCTATTATTTCTCTGTAGCGGCTTATTGCATCAGCCGTCAAGACGCATCGTTACGCGAAGCGGGAAATTATCCTTTTGTCAATACCTTTCATACACCTACGGCTCACTGATCAAACCCTTGATTTCGTCCTCCAAGGCATCAAACATTTTCATATGTCCCTCTGCATTGGGATGCAGATAATCAGGCATCAGCGCCGGATCTACTTTGCCATTTTGATCGAGGTAGATTTCGCTGATATCGATATAGTGGATATTTGGATCCCTTTCAGGGAAGGCCGCGATCAATCGATTGGTAGCGAGGTTGATATTGTTGCGGTGATTGGGTTTATAGCCATAAGGCAATATCCCCATTATGAGTATCTGAGTCTGCGGGAGTTTGGCTCGTACCGCTTCACAGATTGCCCATATTCCTCCCGCTAGTTCATCGGCCGTACTGATATTGAGATAGTGATTGCCGTCTGTATTATTGGTCCCAATCAATAAGAGGGCAAGCTTCGGTTGGATATTGTCCAAAGTGCCGTTTTCGATTCTCCAAAGCAGGTTTTCGGTCCGGTCGCCTGAGATACCCATATTGACCGTTTGATAGGGAGCTAGGTGGCCTTGCCAAACGGCCTGTCTGTCCTCATTGTCTAAGCTGTGAAAGATCGAATTGCCGATCAAAACCAGCTTTGGATCTTGATCCAAACGACTCAAGATCGTCTCATGCCGCTCCTGCCACCACTGGCCTTCTCCTTTTACAGCAAGAGCCGCAGGGTTTATTGCTGCGGCTTCTGAAGGATTTTTTTCGGTTTTTTGACAGCCAAAGGCCATCCAAAGGAGCGTTCCTATGAAATAGTACTTCAAGCTCATCGGATTTAAAACTTACGATACTCTCCCGATAGATATTGATTAGCCTCGACCTCGTCGAACGCTTGGGCTTCATTGTTCCAATGCAGCGTCTTATTGGGAAAGCGATTGGCAACCACTCCTAATAAAATCGCCTCTGTCAGACGTGCGGCATATGAAAAGGGAGCGCTACATTCATCCGTTCCGAGGCAAGCATCGACGAACTGATGATAATGGTTGGCCTTTTTCATAGTCGGGAATTCGAACTCTTGGTATTCTTTGCCTACGATCAACTTTGGGAAATCAATGTGTGGTAGCAAAAAACGACCTTTTTTACCGATAAACATGGCGCCCTGTTCAGGCAACTTTTCCCCTCCGGGTAGTTTGAGATGCTTATGCTTTTTGGGTGCGCCTGGGCCATCGTACCAAACCCATTTGAGGCTTTCGGCCGTGTACTCTGTACCGGGAAATTCGTAAGTGACGATATTGTTTTCAGGATGACCAAAGCCAGTGGACTTGCGGCATTTAGATTTGATCGTTCGAGGCACGTCTAAAGCCAAAGCTGTATAAGGAGTATCAAAGATATGCACGCCCATATCGCCCAAAGTTCCGCAACCATAATCCAGAAGCTTGCGCCAATTGCCGGGATGATAGACTTTTTCTTTATACTCTCTCTCAGGTGCTGTCCCTAGCCAAAGGTTCCAATCAAGCGTTTCTGGAACCGGATCACTGCCAGTAGGTGCGGGCCCATCAAAGCCCCAGTTTTTGGGCGACCAAGCTCTCACGGTATGAACTTTGCCAATGATGCCAGATTGAATCAGTTGGACAGCGCCACGATACTGATCCCAAGAGTGGATTTGAATCCCCATTTGAGTATGCAGCTTTTTCTCAGCGGCTAATTTACGCATTGCCCTTGCTTCAGAAACATGATGGGTCAAAGGCTTTTGACAATAAACAGGCTTCCCCATATTCATGGCTAACATAGAAGCTGGTGCATGTGTGTGATCGGGCGTAGAGACGACCACTGCGTCAATTTGATCTCCCATCTGAGCGAGCATCATCCGGTAATCCGCAAATACTCTGGCACTGGGATGGAGCTTTTTCGCGGCGGCTAGAGCGTTGGCATCTACATCACATAGGGCGGTAACTTGAACCTGCTCATGAGAAGAAATTGACTTCAAATCGGCTCCTCCCATGCCTCCAACGCCGATATGAGCCGTGCGTAAAATTCCCACATGGTTAGCGGCAAGCAAGGAGGATGGCAAAAGTGCGGCCGTAGAGGATAGAATTGCAGTATTTTTGAGGAAGCTTCGTCTTTTCATTTTTTTTAATTTAAATCACTTTGACAAAAAGGGAATGAGTGCTTCCCGTAAACGGAGATAGCCGGCCGCATTGGGGTGCAGACCATCTGAAAATAAGTCTTCTTTAATGGATTGATCTTCTTTTAAGAAAGCTTCACCTAAATCGGCGAACGCCACATCTGAGTTCCCCGCCAAACGAGAGATCGCGAGATTGAGTTCCGCAAGGCGTGACTCCTGATCACGTCGAGGCAAAAGGCCTATCAAAACGATCTCCGCATGAGGCTGTCGCACTTTGATCGCTTCTATAAGTAAATCTAGACCTGCAATGATTTCCTCATCCGTATTGAGATGGAGATTATTGGTGCCGATCATGAGGATGATACGTTCGGCATCGAAGCCGTCAAGTTCACCGTGATAGACGCGCCAGAGCACGTTTTCAATCCGATCCCAACCATAAGCAAAGTTCCTCACTCCCATAGGCGTTAGGATATCCTCCCAAGAAGCGGCCTCACGGACTAAGTTTGTCCGAGGCAGTCCGCCCCAAAAATGGACGATTGAATTGGCTAGGATTACAGTCTTCGCAGGATCAGATTGGTTCATCTCTAAAATATCCCGATGCCGCTCTTCCCAATCATAATTGTTGGGTTCCCGATATTGGGTACAAGGCTTAGTGGTGGACAGGGTTCCAATAGGCTCATGGAGAATCTCGCGCAGCTTTTGCTCATAACTATCGGCATAGTGCCTCATGCCCAAATCTGTAGGATGAGTACCATCGACCATATCATCCAATTCTAGGCCGATCTCTTCTTTGGTGAGATAGTACAATCCGGTAACGCCTTCTTTTTTGAGTTGATAGTAGGCTGCTAATTGTATTTGATTGACGCTGCGATAGGCTTTTTGGCGGCCTTCATCGACCCATTCTTGGGTATAACCAGCATGCTCCACCAAAAGGATAGGCGTCTCAGGACGAGCGGCGCGAAGGTCCCGCACCGCCGCCAAAATACGTGCTTTGAGTGCTTCGCCATCGGCAATACTAGCTCGTTTCCAGGCTTCTGGGATCAGGTTGGGAAGACAGTCGAGGATATACACTTTGGCATCGATCTGGGCCAATAAATCGATCATCGGTTTTTCTAATCGACCAGAGCCACTAAAACCCAGATTGATGAGCGGGCGATCCATTTCTCTACCCAAAATCGCTGTCCAGGCCATGCCCGGGCGTGACGCACAGGCCCCATGAGCGATAGAGGTCCCATAAACTACGATCGGTTTTTCGGGACGGACAGGCAGGGCTGCAAAGTATGTTGCTGGTTCGACCCCGATCTCAAGCCATTCGACTTGATTGAATAAGGGTAGATAAAGTCGATACTCTCGTCCGTCTTGATGATAGCGGTCATTGGCTTTGAGCCCTTGGTAGCGATAGATCACGGTATCGGCAAACTCCCGTTTGCCAGCACACCAGACTTCTTGACCATCGCTATCGATCGCATAAAGATCAAGCCCACTGACACCCGTAGCGGGCATGTGATTTAGGGCAAGTCTATCCTTTTTGGCGACAGTGTATCGGATATGGATATTGGTACTATTGGAGCGGAAACGGATCATCAAGCCCGCGGAATATCTGCTATTTGTCCAAACGCCTGTGGACATAGTGTACTGATTTTGAGCCGGAAGGCGATCATAAGGAGCAAGGACGGAGTCCGGCCAAGCTTGCCCTTCTATGACATGGAAGCTGTGTTCAATCGGATTCCACCATTGAAGAGATTGAGCGTTCTGCGAATAGCAGGAGAGACAAGACAGACCTGTCAGTAGGAGTAGTAACTTTTTCAATTGGTAAGGATACTTGCGAGCCTATTGAGAGCTCAAGTCTTGGATTTCGATATTGCGGAAATATAGGACATCACCATGACCGAGAAAGCCAATATGCCCCGTTTTGCGCAGCAAGCCCGGATGATCGCGATGATCCATAGTACCGTCCTTACTGGCTTCTAGATAATCACCATCCAAAATAGTGGTGCCATTGAGGACGACCTTGATCTTGGAAGCTTGCACGCTAACTTCTTGCTGATTCCAATCGCCTACAGGCATGAGGTGCCCGCGCCTGGCTGGAATGACGCCATAGACTGAGCCGTGATATTGGTATTCTTGGAGACTGTCGTATTTGCTGGCAGTATTGTCGAGGATTTGTAGCTCCATGCCTTGATAAGCGGCATCGCCTTCAAGAGGTGCATGGATGCCAAGACCATTGTTCGCACCGGGGGTGAGCTTGAATTCAAAGCGAAAAACAAAGTCGCTATACTCTTTTTCGGTATAGAGATTGCCGCCGCCTTGACCTTGCGGATCAATGACGATTACGCCATCTTGGACGAGATAAGACTGTTTGTTGCCTAGCCAACCATCGAGGTTTTGACCATTGAATAGGGAGACAAATGGCACTTCTTTGGGGGCATCTGATTTAGCTTGGCGTTCTCCGCAGGAGTAAAACAAAAAGCCAAATCCCATCAGTAAGCAGGGGAGTAGTAGAAATCGTTTTTGCATGAGTCGAGTAGTAGAAGACTGATATTAGGGTGAATAATAGTCAGTAAGATCGAGATTGCAAAGCGGAGGGGAGATAGAACTGAAAGGAGGTCGCGATTTAGTCTGGCGAGAATTGATTTTTGACCAACATTTTATAGCTATTGCCAATCGGAATTTCCTTTGTCGCTAGGTGGATGGTCGTTTTGGATATTTTACTGATGTGCTGGCAATTGATAATGTATGATTTATGAACGCGTAGAAAAGCATGATTGCTGAGGCTTAGTTCGATTTTAGAGATGGTATTGCGGACTACTTTGACTTTTTCGTTGTCTGTATGGATTTTGGCGTAGTTGCCGTATGCCTCAATAAATAAGATGTGATTGGCGGCTAGTCGCAGGATCGTATTATTGTCCGTGATTTGTATGAATTCTGCAGCAGCTGAGTTTGCTGATTCTGCCCTTGGCGAAGTCTCTAATTCTATGATTCGTCTTAGGCGCTCCAATGACTTGATAAAACGAGCGATACGAATGGGTTTATGGAGATAATCAATCACATTGTCAAACTGAAAGCTTTCAAGCGCATATTCAGTATGAGCGGTGGTGAAAATGACTTTTAAAGCATTGCTCTTGAGGTCTTTGACAAACTCAATCCCACTGAGATCAGGCATCTCAATATCAAGTAAAAGACAATCGACTTTATTTTGGTTGACAAATTCGATGGTTTGAAAAATGTCATAGCAATTGCCGACGACTTGTACTCCTTTCACTTTGTCGCAATAGGATTCTAGCACTTTGTGGGCAAGTGGCTCGTCGTCTACGATAAGTAATTTTAAAATTCTCACAGCTTGATTTTTAAGACTACTTGATATTGGTCCTCGCTCTCAATCGTCTCTAAGCTATGCGTTTGAGGGTAGAGAATTTCTAAGCGTTTTTGCGTATTAGCTAAGCCAATATTGGTTTTAATGACTCTTTTGGACGGGAAAACCGTATTGCTAAGCTGCATTTTTAGCTCTCTTTGATTGACGCTTAAGTCTAAATTGATTTGGCAAGGTAAAGTGGAATGAGTCCCATATTTAAAGGCATTTTCGATAAAGGGGAGTAAAATCAAGGGCCCGATCATAAGCTTAGAAGCTTCTTCTGGCAAACTGATAATTAATTGACAATTGTCTCGTAGACGAAGCTCTTCGATCTTGATATAAGACTTGATTAGGCCAACTTCTTCTTCCAATGGGACAAATTTCTTTTTAGATGCTGTCAAATGATAGCGCATCAAGTCCGATAATTCCAAGATCATTTCTGAGCCTTGCTCCGAATCGATTTGATTGGTGGCGTAGATGTTATTGAGGGTATTGAATAAAAAGTGAGGATTGATCTGTGCCTTGAGAAAGTTGAGCTCTATCTCGGCTGATTTGGCTTTCAGTTCTTGAAATCTGTATTGCTTGATAAAGCCTCGTTTCATGTATTGGAGGCTGGTACTAAACAATAATAGAAAAATCACATTTGAACTATCATTTTGCATGGACAATTCATGATGCGGGGTGAGTGCAAAACGCTCAATCATCCAGTAGAGCGCAATTCCCAATAAGATGTTTAGCCCCAGAAATAATGTGTAGAGCCAGTATGATCGTTCCTTGAAAAGGCGCTCCTTGATTATCCAATTGAGATTGATACAAATAAAAATGGGACTCATAAAAATCACATTCTCTATCATCAAGTCCCCCAAGCCCAGTTGAGAGGAGTCGGGCCATATGAGATAAAGATTAACGAAAAAAGCACTCAGCCAAATGAGGCTGTGGTACACAAACGGTTTTTTTAGGTAACTGATCATCGCAATACAAATCTATCCAATCTTGAGTTGACGTATCGACTTATGTGACGAATGAATTTCGTCCCAGATTTTAGCGTTTTGGCACATAGCCAAGCCCTTGGTCACAAGTCGTATGGCTCTTATTATCAGCACAATTACCTTTCATCATCAATCAAAAATTATGAATATGAAAAGAGTAATTGTAGTCATCCTGATGCTGTATTATGTGGGGCAGCTTTGTGCGCAGACGCATAATACCCTAAGTACTCAATCAAAAACTAAGATTGATAGTGTCTATGCCGCTTTGATGGAAAAGTATGAGCTGGCTGGCGCAAGTATTGCAATCGTTGACCAAGGAGAGATTGTCTATTCGACTGGTTATGGATTTGCTGATAAAGCAGCGGGGGTAGTCGCAGATGATCAAACGATCTATCGCATCGGCTCTTGTTCTAAAGCATTTACGGTGCTGGCTTTGATGCAAATGTATGAAGCTGGCAAGATTGATATCAACACTCCTATCCAAAATTATCTGCCTGAATTGACGATTGGCTCTCGTTTTGACCCCGAAAACAAAATCTACATCAGAGATATCATGGCTCATACTTCAGGTTTGCCAGGTGATATTTTGAACGGTTTCTTTTGCCCCAAACCACCTTCCTTGGATTGGACGATAGCCCAATTAAATAAGCAAACGATGGCTTTTCCACGGCATTATATGCATTGCTATTCCAATTTGGGCTATGGCCTTTTAGGCAAACTGATTGCGGAGCAAAGTGGACAATCTTATGCCGATTATATCAAAAAGAACCTCTTTGATCGGATGCAGATGGGCGATAGTTATATCCAAAAAGAAGCTGGATACTCGCTTGCCCAAGGCTATACCACAGAAGGAGTTTTTGATGAGCCCAAGATCAGAGACGAGGGTGCTGGTCTCGTGCATAGCAACGCACTTGATATGGGGAATTTTTTAATTTCACTTATCGCTGACGGCCAATTTAAGGGAACTCAAATCCTTGCTCCAGATTTTCAAAACGAAATGGAACGAGACCAGACCGCTAATGTAAGCTTGGATGATGATGTGAATGTCCAGTGGGGTTTTGGTTTATTCAAGAAAAACGTCATGCTGGAAAGTGCTGAGGATAGTATCTCTGCCGAAATCATTGGACATGATGGAGCTACGATGGTTTTTCATGCAGATTTTCGATACATCCCAGAACTAAAAGTAGGCGCCATCATCATGACTAATCATGAAAGGGGAGGGCGGATCGCAAGCGCAACACGTCTGCTAGAATTATATCTCGAAAACGAAAAAGAGATTAAGCTCAATTTTGAAACTGGCAATGCAGATTTTTCGCAGAACCTTAGCCCTCATACGGAGCAGGAAATCATCGGTAATTATGCCATTGGACCGTTTTTGATGGAAGTGAAAGACGTAAACAAGTTTAGTATCAAGCCAAGTCCGATAGCCAAAATCATACTCACCAAAAAGAAGGATGGTAGCGGTAATTATAGCGGCAAAGCCATTTTGTTAGGTATCATTCCTTCCAAAATAAAAAATCAGGAATTCAAATTTGTCAAAATCGATGACCAAATGTATTTCAAGGATGTCAAAATCGGATATGGCCGTGAAAACTTCCAAGGGCTTAAGACCGATTTTATGGCTATTCCCACTTCGTGGAACGCTATGTTGGGTGAGTATGAACTGACTGCTGATCAGTACCTTTGTGAAGATTGCCCGATGATGGACTTTACGGGCAGTCAACTGAAATTAAAAAGTAAGAAAGGACGATTGTTCTTTGAATTAGAAGGCGCAAGTGAAGACACTAAGATGAAGTCCTATCTTAACATCATCTCAGACAATATGGCTGTTACCACTGGGATAGGCCGAAATATGGGTAATAGCTTTACAATCCTCGAAAATGGAAATCTTCATTTTCATGGTTTTGAATTTAAAAAGAAAAAATAGGTATAAACTTATTGCTGAAGCCGCCATTTTCCTTTGAATGAGGGAAAATGGCAGCTTCAAGTATTTTTTGTCAGTAATAAGGACTCACTCGATTTTTTCGAATCTTTCTCCTTCAGCTGAGAAACCAATCGTCAACTCAGATATATTGCCCTCATTGTTAGGAGGGAAGTTGATATAGAAGGAAGGCGTATTTTGATGAGTTACAGTGATCACTTTATTGATAAAAGTATTGTAATGTTGGTGCTCTAGGCCCATTTTGAAGGCCGGAAACTGGATATTTAAATTGCCACTTTCGAACAGGACTTCGACTACGCCATAGCCCTCTGATTTATATTTTCCACAATAAGCACTCAAGGGATGAGTTGGTCTTTTTTCCTCGTTTATTGGTTTCAGGGTGTCATTTACCATCCTTGCCTCGCCAATTTGAATAGGATAATCTTGCCACTTCTTCCTTTCTATTCTTAATAAGCGTTTGAGGATAATTTCGTTTATCGCTTTGGTGAGAGAGTTTGCTCCGCCTTGATTGGCGAGGATGATGATGCCAATATTTTTGTAGGGATATAGGTTTACACTCGCTGTAAAGCCTGATACATTGCCTTCATGATGGACTCGATAAAGTCCTTGATATTGATTAACAAACCAGCCATAACCATAAGTATCAGCCAGCAAATCATTTTTCTGATCGAAGCTAAAGCTGCCACGAATGATGTTTTGTTCGCTAAACGAACGCGCTAAATATGCCTCAGCTAATATTTGCTGCTCATTGTATTTTCCTCGATTGAGCAACATCCTGACCCAATTGGCTAATTCCGTGGCTGTACTATTCACTGCACCCGATGCGACAGATTCGTGTTGGTCTTCATATTCGACCTTTACGATTTCATCGTTAGCGATACTATAGCCTAATGCATAGTTTTCGTCTGCTTGTAAATCTTTTAAATTGGTGTTGGAGCGATACATCTCTAGCGGCTCGAAAATTTCAGCTTTTAGATTCTCTGCCCAAGACTTGCCACTTATTTTTTCTGTAATGCCCCCCAGTATCGCATATCCCATATTGCTATAATCAAATCGTTCTCTGACTGAACTATTGGGTTTTAAATGAACCAATCTCTGCAAATGTAGATCAAGATCATTGGTTGGAAAAAACACATGGGTTCCATCTACTACGCCTATCCCTGATCGGTGCGAGAGTAAATCTGCAATAGTGATGAGATGATTCATCTCATCACTATAAAACCGCAGACTCTTGATGTGTTTTTGTGGTTTGTCGTTAAGGTTTAGTCTTTCAGAAGCTTGATAAACCCCTATTAGAGAAGCGGTAAGAGGTTTGCTGACAGAACCAATAGGAAACAAAGTATTAGCGTTTACCGGCAATTTTTGGGAAAGATTTCTAAAGCCCAATCCTTGTGAATAGATAACTTCATCATTCTCTACAATCGCAATTGACATTCCGGCAGTATGGTAGGTTTGCATGATGCTGTCTATTTCTGCTTCAAGATTGTAAAGCCGATCGTCTTGATTTTGTCCAAAAGCGAGAACGGTCCAGAGCAGCAGAGCTAAGCCCAAATTGAATTTTATCATGTTTTGGTTTTCGTATTACTAAGAAAGAGAGGTGGATTTCAATAAAACCTTGCGTCGAGCTACTCTCGCGTTCTCCGAAGGAGTGATCTAAAGCCAAACTAATCGCCAGCCTCTACTGCTTTGAAGCTCTGCTGACTTCAATACTCTTGAGTGTAACCATAGCCGAAGAGACTGAGTTTTGACCTGTAAGCAATCTGCCATCTACTTCCATATGTGGGGAACCGATATCTGAGTACGAAATCTTGCCTCCGCGCGCTCTGAGCAACTCTTCGATGATAAAAGGATAATGCTGATAATGAGGTAAGTCGTGTCTCTCTTGCACGTCAGGGATCGTATTTATTTCCTTGTTTGCCACTAGATAATTGCCATCTGCCGTCTTTAGATTTACCAATCCGGCTGTTCCGTGGCAGACTGCTACGACGACTCCTTTGTTTTGCTCGTAAATATGCATCACGATTTTTTGGATGGCCTCATTCTGAGGAACGTCAAAGATTGGGGCACTCCCGCCAGTAAATTGTACGATATCGTATTCGTCCGGATTGATTTGGGCTGGAGTCATGGTATTTTCCATGGCATACATAAAGTCCGCATTGTAGAGGTAGGAGAGTTGGAGGCTATCGGCTGGATTGATGTAAGCCAGCGGGACTTTGCCGCCTTGGGGACTTACTAGAGCCACATGATAGCCTGCTTTTTGATAAAGATCATAAGCGATGACCACCTCTGCAAAGCTATTGCCTGCGGCTAAGTCTGAGTCTGCATGAAAGGCCGCACTTGATAGTACCAAGAGCGCTTTGTTTGCTTGCCGATTACTCGCTTCCCGAGCTGCGGCCTTACTGATGACCTTCCAACCATCTTCGAGTTTTTTGAGGAGGAGTAGATCAATAAACCGAGCATTGATAGCCGGAATTAGCACCTCCAACTTGACGATGGCAATCCCTTCAAATCGATCGATCGAAAGGATATTACTCACTCGTCCAGTAAATTTTCCTTGCTCTTGCTTCGCAATACGGCCTGCATAATCTTCGATCTTCATGATATAGAGTGGATGATCAGGATGATCCAAAAACATATTGGCTCCCGGCATAAAAGCCGCCTTGACTTGTTCGGCCTGATTGTAGGAGGTGCCCATCGCGTAGTTATTGATTACAGCGCGAATCTGATCTTCTTCTGATTGTCCATAGATCGCTTGACCAATGGTGAGGGAAAGGATAATAAGGAGAATGGTTTTTATCACGGGAGGATACATAAGGCAATTTTTTGCTTTGTTTGACAATTGTTACATCAGCAAAAAAAGGCCATTATAACTCCATAGGCTACCTAATTCATGATCTTGGCAGTCTAAATTGATGATTAAAGCTGATCTTGGAAGGCTTTGGGAGTCATGCCACTGATCTTCTTAAAGGCAGCGTTGAAAGAGGACAGACTATTGAAGCCACTTTCAAAAGCGATCGAAGCGATTTTATAGTTTTGATACTGTGGCGAGTGAAGCATTCGCTTGGCTTCTTCGACTCGGAGGCGCGCAATATATTGAGAATAATTGCCCTCCGTACTTTGATTGATGGATTGAGAAAGCTCCTTGCGAGATATACCGATTTGACTGCTCAGTTTTTCCAATGATAAATCTGGATCTAGGTATAGTTTATCCTGCTCCATCAAAGCTGATAGCCGTTCCATATTTGTTTTGAGGTCCGCTTCGCGGAACGATGAATTGGCGTATTTGAGCGGTGGATCAGAAGCAATGGGACGACGGTTACGCTGAAATACTTGTAGCAATACCGAGAGATAAAATACAAACGAAAAAGACAAAGCTCCCACGATATAGGAAGTATAGCTTACCGTAGAATAAGCTACATAAATCATCGTAGTGCCCAATACGACATTGAGCAACCAAACCTCTTCATGCGTGAGTTTGTCTTTTGGTCGCCATAGTTTTGGGAAAATCTTCCGCATCTGATAAACGGCTCCTATGATACTGATCAGCCAGACACGATAGATCCAAGGGACGAAAGGTCCCCAAATATTGCGTGGCCCAGAATAAGGATACTGATAAGCCAACCAGACCAAAAACAATAAAAAAGGCATTAGATACCACCACCAGCGCTTTTTTAGGTGATGCTCCTTTTGAGTCATACTCACCACATACAGATACAAAAAGGGCCCGATGAGCAGGCAGGCTGAAAGCCCAATCTGTACAAAGAGCTGGAAAAGTGCCGGATTATAAAATAGAAATACTGATTTGAAAATCCGGATACTCAACATCAACAGCAAACCGCCTAGAAAATAGTCGGAAAGCCTTTTTGAGCGCTTTATGAGCAAGAAATAGGCACTTAGTAAGAACCCATTAAAAGCTCCCAAAGCGCTCAACAAAAAGATTGACTGTTGTGCTAAATCCATGCTATCCAAAGATACAGAATCAGCTCACTTATCCAGAATTCTATTCGATAATTCTCTACTGAATGATGTCCAAAGCTGCTGTTTTTTCCCAAGCGCCTCTCGTAAAGTCTGGAAAAGCCTGTGGTGCACCGCCCAGTTCAACGGAACGTTCGCTCAAAGGCGAAACCGCACTCCAAAAACAACCTTCATAGACATTTTGATCAAGCGGTAGACCTTCACGCAAACATTCATAGATTCGATAGTCCATCATGCCATCCATACCACCATGACCACTTTCGCGGGTCGTACTACTGAGACGCTTATAGAGTGGGTGATCATACATTTCGTAGAGGGCATCTAGTTGCTCGCCTTGTATCCATGAGTGATGATCTTCACTCAATCCTTTCACACCGCCTTCGATGGCGACTCTGGTTGGAAAGCCAGCCAAAGTACCTTTGGTGCCCTGTATCAGATTGAGACGAGAGTAGGGACGAGGGCTGGTTTCATCCCACTGTACCATGATCGTGCGACCAAGTGCGGTCTTGATGATCGAGGTATTGAGGTCGCCGCCTTTATATTCGAGTTTGTTCCATTTGTGGTCTGCTGGGTAATTTTTCTCCGCATAAGACTTACGACCTAAGGCAGGAGTGGAGAAGGAAACGAGACTTTGGAAATTATCATCTCCACGGCCGAGATTCATATACTGAGCTACCGGACCTAAACCATGAGTAGGGTAGAGGTTACCGTTGCGATGGGCATAATGAGGTGTGCGCCAAGAACCCGTACCGCGATCTACATGCTCCATCTGACCGCGTAATTCGTGGATATAAGAAGCCTCCCCATGCAAGATTTCTCCAATCACTCCCAAGCGACACATATTGAGATACATGAGTTCGGCACGGCCGTAATTGACGTTTTCCATCATCATGCAATGCTTTTGAGTGCGCTCTGATGTAATCACGATCTCCCACATCTCATCTAAAGTCAGGGCCATCGGTACCTCGGTAAAAGCATGAGCACCTTGATTCATGGCCTCGATGAGCATAGGCGCATGGTTTTTCCAATTGGTACAGACGAATACTACATCAGGCTTTACCTCGGCTAACATCTGCCGCCATTTGTCTTCGCTGCCAAAGTAGGTGGCGATATTTTGGTGTTGTTTGCCCTTGCCTACTTCTTCGCAGAACGCTTTTTCCTTCATCACATTGTCCTCGTACAAATCTGACAAGGCAACTACTTCAAAGCCTTCTAACTGAGCCAAAAAGCGCATATGATTGGGACCTCGATAGCCTAGACCTATAAAAGCAGCTCTAATGGTTTTCAATTTCGGTGCGGCAAAACCTCCCATATATTGCTCCTTGGCGCTGCGAGCGGGTATCTGAGATGATTGACCTTGTAGTAATGATCCCATCGCGAGGGCTGCGCCCGTAAGCGAAGTCTTTTTGATGAAGTTTCTTCTATCGAGATTTTTCATAGCATTAGTTTTGTGAATCCCTTTTCAGGAGTCGGTAGTTAGTATAGCGAGTACTTTAGTTATCATTTATCGAGCGTTTTTGCAAAAGTTACTTTGATGTAAATCACAAAAAAACAGCTTGAGGAAAACCTCAAACTGCTGTGTTAAAGCCTCTTATAGAGAGGCTGTAGGGAAAAACTATTAGCTAGGGACGCTGATAGTACATTACGACGCTTGCCTTGGCGATCGCATTATTCCATAGATAGTATCCGACTATCGCAGGATTGGTATCTGCATCGAGCTCTAATGATGCGGTACTGAGGGCATGCACGGTGATAATGTATTGGTGCAAGCCATGACCTTCAGGCGGACAAGGACCACCATAGCCTTTTGCACCATAGTTAGTGACACTTTGAATGGTGCCTGCTGGCGCTAGGTCCAATGCTATATTGCCAGCATTCGCCACTAATTCACGTGTGTCAGCAGGCAAATCAAATACCACCCAATGCCACCAACCACTACCAGTAGGTGCATCTGGATCATACATCGTGATCGCAAAACTTTGCGTGCCTTCGGGCGGATTGGTCCACGCTAGATGAGGAGATTGGTTTTTTCCGGTACAACCAAAGCCATTAAATTCTTCGGTAACGCTTGCTTGGCCTCCTACGTCATTACTGGAAAGACTAAAAGTATCGCCGCTAGATACTGGGGGAGACATAGGGAGCATATTAAGTGAAGCAATGAACAGGAACTTAGGGAGAATTGATAAGATCAAACTAGACATAGAGATGATTTTAAAGTAAAACATTAAGGTGCTTTCGATCAGATTGCTTGCTGCAAATTGATCTCAAAAAGCTTTGTTTTACTTATGCTCTCTGCTCAAAAACTATTGCTAAAAGTCCAAATTGCTCAGTTGGAACTGTTTGGGAGTGCTGCCATACTTCTTTTTAAATGCTTGGGTGAAGTTGGACAAGGATTCGTAGCCGATTTCTTCATACAGATCGATGGGTCGTTTTTTCTGCTGTTTTAATAGATAGGCGGCATGCTCCAAGCGCTGATCCTGAAACCATCGACTCGGAGGCTGCTGATAATGCTTACGAAACTCCCGTTTGAAGCTTGATAGGCTCATATTGCAGAGAAAGGCCAATTCCTGCAAACTCAGTTTGTTGAGTTTATTGCGTTCAATGACATTGATAAAATGTCTCTCTCGATCATCATGATTGCCCAGCAAAAAGTGCAAGGACTCTACCCCTTTGATTTGCACTAAGTAGATCATGATTTCCCGAAATTTCGCAGGAAGGATTTCGTTTTGTAAGGCAGGGGTTAAACGATTGAGTTGAGCTAAACTCTCTACAAAATTTTGAATATAGCTATCATAATCAAAGACTTGAAATGGTTGTGCCGGCTTGGATTTTGGGGTTTCTAGCTGATGATTTTGTAAAAAATCCAATAACACCTCATCTGTGAAAAAAAGTAATATGCTCCGGTAGGTCTTATTGGCGGAAGAGATGTTTTCGGTCATGAGGCAATTCCCCGCTCTGATCAATAAAAACTGCTCTTTGTCTAGTTTAATGGGCTCATAATCGGTAAAGACTTCCTTGGTACCATGGAGTAGGAAGCTAAAAGTGTTTTTGCTGAGATTGACTTTGTTTTTGGTAAGCGTATGCGCAATATGGTAGTTGTATAGCTGTATTGGAGCTGAGGCTGTTGCTAGGAGATCTTCTGGTAAGGTGTGAATATTCATTTGTTGAGTAATACCCAATTTCTTTCGTTCCGCATCTCAATATCTTGATTAACTTCCAATAATAAACTATCCATAATATGAACACAGCTACTTTTTTGATTGCACTTTTGTTTTTGTGCTCCTGCGGAGAACGCTTAGTTAGGCTAGATTTCGATATGTCCGATTGAGCCTGGCGTTCCGCGAATAGCGGTCTCCGAAAATAGAAAGTAAACCAGAGGCAAAAACCGGCTTTGTGGCTGCAATTCAAGATGAGCGGATTAGCCTGGTTTTAAAAGGGATTCATTCTTCAGTTCAACAAGATTGGACCTTAGTCCAGTTGGCTAAAATTGCGGGTATGTCTCGAACAAGTTTTGCTAATCGTTTTAAAAGCTTAACAGGAGTAACTCCCTTTAATTATATTACCCAATGGAGGTTGTTAAAAGCAAAAGAGTTGTTGGAAGAAAGTAATCTATCGGTTGGCGAAATTGCAGCACAAGTTGGTTATCAATCTGAAGCGGCATTTAATCGTGTATTTAAAAAAAGGGTTTCTCAAACGCCTTTGAAGTTTCGACAAAGTGTTTGGACGGCCTAATGTTAGGCAAAGGCGAGATAATCGCTAGGGAATCGCACAATTATAAAAAAAACAAAAAGCATGAAAGACTTTTATTGTGAGCAGGTAATTCCTGCTAAGGTTAAAGTTGATATCATTTTTGAAACAAATCAGGTAATGGCTTTTCATCATACTGATCCCTTTTGGGAAAAGCATGTTGTCATTATACCCAAAGCACACATTGACTCTCTTGCAAACTATCCCAATACAGAAGAACTCAATTTTGACTTTTTCGAAGCAATCAAATTTGTCACCAGCATGTTTGAAAAAAACTATGGAGGTTGTCGAATATCATCTAACATTGGGAAATATCAATCAACCAAACATCTCCATTGGTATGTTCATTATGGATCGAGACTGAGGGCTGAAAATGGCGATCATATTAAGAAATAACAGAAACCTTATTTCTCATAGCTTGATGCCGCTATGAATTGAGGTATAGCTATATGGCTAAAAGTAGAATGAAGATTAAGATTAGAAAAATACACCCTCAAGAAACCTATGAGCTGAGACATCAAGTTATGTGGCCGGATAAGCCAATAGCGTTTATAAAGCTAGATAACGATAAAGAAGGGATGCATTTTGGGCTTTTGAAGGATTCCAATATCATTTCGATTGTGTCATTATTTGTCAAGGGAAATCGTGCCCAATTCCGAAAATTTGCCACGAAAACTTCCGAACAAGGCAATGGATACGGCACTCTATTACTTGATCACCTAATGTCTGTCGTAAGGGACAAAAAGATTGAGACGCTATGGTGTAATGCCAGAGCAGATAAGACTTCATTCTATGAAAGATTTGGTATGATCCAAACTCCCCAAAGATTCGTAAAAGAAGGCGTAGATTTCATAATAATGGAGAAGACATTTGTTAAGAATATATAAAACAGCAGTAATGCGTAGCTTCTGCGAAATGTATTCAAGCTCCTGCGAAATGTGTAAGTTTTTGTGAGTTAAGAATCTCACATTTGTACTAATTCTAGATTAGAATAACATAAGCGAAAAGTATATGTTTCGAAAACAAGTACCTTAGAAAGAGAAACGATAACCTCATTATATGCCTTTAATAGAGCATCTATTGAATTGGAATAAATAAAAAAATGAAAAACTTTCATCTGCAATTCGGAGGGAAAATCACGAAAGAACTCCAAGCTGAATACGAGCAATCAGAAAACTGGAAAGACGGGAAGTTTCAAAATTTGGAGAAAACCGAAATGGATATCTCCTTGGGGAAAATACCGGGTGTAATCTACAAACAGCTGACCAAGGAAGGGCAGAAACCCAAGGCTTCTTTGCCTATCCTTCCTTTTGATGAAAAGGTATTTTTAGCCCCAGCTGATAAGGCGAAGTTTATCTGGTATGGGCACTCTGTCGTACTGATGCGACTGAATGGCAAAACCATTCTAATTGATCCTATGTTAGGGTCCAATACCTCGCCTATTGCTCCTTTTCCTACAAAACGCTTTTCAGAAAACAGTTTGTCTTTGATTGACAGTCTGCCAGAAATAGACCTCATCTTACTGACACACGATCATTATGATCATTTGGATTATGATAGCATCCAAAAGCTAAAACATAAAGCCAAGAAGTATTTCGTAGCCTTAGGGGTAAAGCGACATCTCGTTCGTTGGGGTGTTGAAGCCGATTTGATTACTGAATTTGACTGGTGGAATGATGAAACCTTCGAAGATATTCATATCACCTTTACGCCAACGCGCCATTTTTCGGGTCGTGGTTTGACTGATAGAGCAAAGTGTCTTTGGGGAGGTTGGGTATTTAAAACCGATAAAGAAAATATCTGGTTTAGCGGTGACGGCGGCTATGGAGAGCATTTCAAACCTATCGGTGAACGCTTTGGTCCCTTTGATTTTGCCTTTATGGAATGCGGACAGTACAATGATGATTGGCGACCCATCCATATGTTTCCTGACGAAAGCGTACAAGCTGCCTTGGATGCTCAAGTGAAAAAAGCCATGCCTGTTCACTGGGCCGGTTTTTCGCTCTCTTATCAACACGCATGGACTGATCCCGCAGATGAGTTTGTGAAGTTCTCAAAAGAAAAAGAATTAGAATACATGCTGCCACCTTTGGGTAAAGTATTTACCTACTCAGACACAATCCAAGAAGAGTGGTGGCAATAATAAGGCATCGAGAAATTCGGTGTCAAAATGCTTTTTTAGGCACTAATTCATGGACGGATTAGGGAACATTGCGAATTTCTCCTTCGCCAAATTAGGATTTGCTTAAGTCCTCGAATACTACCTATTTATTGCTACATCTTGTTCGGGTATCTTTAGGTTTACGCCTTTGCCGAACGCTTATCCTAAACTCTACTAAGTCGATATATGAAAAATACGCTACTGTTTGCCATTTCCATGATGGTGATTTTGCCAATATTTGCCCAAGAAAACCAAGTCTTACCACCCCAACTGAGTCCCTTCGAAAAGGTAGAAGCTGAAATCGGTATTTCAGAAGTTGTACTCGAATATTCACGTCCCTCTATGCGTGGTCGGAAGATATTTGGAGGCTTAGTGCCATATGATCAGCTTTGGCGGACTGGGGCCAATGTCAATCCGCAAATTACCTTAAAAGATCCAGTGAGTATGGCTGGGGAGAGCGTTCCCGCAGGGACCTACAGCATCTTATCTATCCCTAATCCTCAGAATTGGACAATTTATATTTATAATGAATTAGGCCAGTATGGAGCGCCCGAAAAGCTCGAAACGGACAAGGTCATCGCTCAATTTAGCGTTCCTGCCAAGGAGATGACACCT
>JBGCFA010000369.1:0-23685 GCA_045106675.1 Bacteroidia bacterium | reverse complement strand
CTTGACAAAATTGTCAACGATAAAAAACGAAACAATGGTTCTGCCTCATTTACCGCTGATGGGCTGACCTTGTATTACACAATCTGTAATACCAAATCCAATAAAAATGGTTGTAGCATCTTCACTTCCCGTTACAATCCGATCAAAAAGCAATGGGGTAAGCCTCAATTGGTAGAGGGAATTGCCGGTAAGCAAGAGAAGATTATCAACTCTCGTGGCAAAACTAAACTGATGCCTACTAATGATCGTCAGCCGATGGTTTCTCGAGATGGCCGTACCATCTTCTTTGTTTCTGATCGTGATGGTGGACAAGGTGGATTTGATATCTGGTTTTCTCGTCGCCTTGGTACCGGATGGTCTGATCCCGTAAATGCTGGTGCCAATGTCAATACCGCTTTCAATGAATACACTCCCTTTCTCAACGATGCTGGCGATAAGCTGTTTTTTGGTTCTAATGGCCGTGGTGGATTTGGCGGGATTGATCTTTATAAAGCAGAAGGTGCGATCGGTGATTGGGCCGAAGGTATCAATATGGAATCGCCTATCAACTCTAGTTATGATGATTATGGCGCGATCTTCTTAGACAATGATTCAACCATCATCTTTACTTCTGACCGCCCTGGTGGTGCTGGTGGAGATGATATCTATTGGGGACGTTTTATTCCTTTCAATCGCAAAGACCTCAACGTTTCTGTACACGGAGTGGTAAGAGATAAGAATACTCAGTTGCCTATACCGACAGCAACAGTAACGCTTTATGAGATTATCGATGCGAATACGATTACTGAACTCGAAACCTATAACACAGGCTTGGATGCTCGGTATGAGTTCCCACTCGAAATTGATAAGAATTATAAAGTTCTGGGCAATGCTCCTGAATACTTAGCCAACGAAGAAGGGTTTAATACCATGGAAATCATGGAGGATACAGATCTTGAACTCAATATTGATATTGAGTTAGACCCAATTGATATCTCTAAGGTCTTTACTCTTCAGAATGTTTATTATGATTTTGACGAGTACTATCTAAGAACTGATGCTTTAGAGGAATTGCAAAATCTACTCAAGATCATGCGTCAAAATCCTAATATCACGATTCTCTTAGAAGCTCATACTGACTCAAATGGTGCTGAACCATACAATGTCGAGCTTTCTAACAATCGTGCACGTGCAGTAATCAAATACTTGGCTCAAAACGGTATTGATCCCGGACGAGTGGCATGGTTGGGCTATGGTGAGTCTCGTATGTTGATCTATCCTGAGATGACTGATGAAGATGAGCAAGCCAACCGTCGTACCGAGTTTAGAATTACTTCTATCAACTTTGGCGACGATAGCTAGAAAGTAAATTCATCTTGAAAATATCGCGCGACGATAAACCTAGGTTTATCGTCGCGCTTCGTTTAATCCCTCTCCGTATTTTTTGTAGCTTTGCACACTCAAAACCAACGCTATATGTCCTCTAACTATTCTCAACGTGGAGTTTCTGCTGGAAAAGAAGATGTCCACTTTGCTATTAGCAAACTAGATCAAGGTCTGTATCCTCGCGCTTTTTGCAAAATTAGCCCGGATCGGGTTGGAGGAGACGAGGCTTATTGCAATATCATGCATGCCGATGGTTCAGGAACCAAATCGTCATTGGCATACCTCTATTGGCGTGAGACGGGTGATCTTTCTGTATGGGAAGGAGTCATTCAAGATGCGGTCGTGATGAATCTTGATGATATGCTTTGTGCGGGAGCAACCACAGGTTTTCTTTTTTCGAATACCATCGGCCGCAACAAATTTCTGATTAGTCGCGATGTCCTTGCTACGATACTCAACGGTATGGAGGGCTTTTTTGCCATGCTGCGAGGACACGGTATTGCGATCGAAAGCACCGGGGGTGAAACTGCCGATGTGGGAGACGTAGTGCGTACCATGGTCGTAGATGCTACTGCCTTTTGTAGAATGAAGCGTTCACGAGTAGTGACCAACGAAAAAATACAAGCAGGAGATGTCATCCTCGGTCTCAGTAGTTATGGCCAAGCTACTTATGAGACTGCCTACAATAGTGGTATTGGTAGCAATGGACTGACCAATGCTCGGCATGATATGCTTTCAAATGAGTATGCGAGCCGATATCCAGAGTCTTATGATGCTGCCGTGCCGGAACACCTCGTCTATGCAGGCCCACATAAACTGACTGACATTGAACCCGAAACAGGCCAACCGATTGGTAAGCTTTTATTAAGCCCTACTCGTACCTTTTTGCCGCTCATGCATCAGGTGATGAATCAGCATTTTGACCAAGTACATGGTCTGATTCATTGTACGGGAGGTGGACAGACCAAATGCCTTAAATTTGTCGAAAATCTACATATCGTCAAGGACAACCTCTTCAAAACTCCTCCGGTATTCCGTCTAATACAGGATGCTAGCAAAGCTAGTTGGCAAGAAATGTATCAAGTATTCAATATGGGGCACCGCCTCGAAATTTATACTAATGAGGATACTGCAAAGTCAATTATCGACATGGCCGCGGGCTTCAATATTGATGCACAGATCATTGGTCGTTGTGAAGCAGCTAAAAGCAATAAACTAACAGTAGTTGGCGAAGAAACCGTCGTCTACGATACGCATTAAGCCTGCATCTAAGATAAAAAGAACCACAAAAAAAAAAGCGGCTTCCACTATTGGGAGCCGCTTTCTTTTTGTATCAAAAGGGTGTTTAACCTTGTTCTAGTTTTTTGAGCTCCATTACCGCAGCAGGCTTATAAGGACCATACTGAGCATTTTTGAAGCCGACTCTGGCTCTTTCTGAATCACGAGTCTTCTTGGCGGCCATACCCATCATAAAGCTAAACTTAGCCTTAGTTTTTGGATCAATGCCTGCTTGCAATAATTGTTCGATCGAATTAATCGCTTCATTATAACGACCTCCATTATACTCTGCTTGTGCCTTCATCGCTAACAGAGCAGTCGCTCCGCTTTTAGATTTGAGGTTTATCGCTTGATCAATGGTGCGCAAAGCTCCGGTATAATCTTTATTGTCCATTTGGAGTTTGGCGACTAAACGGTGCATTCCTGCTTGGCGATCAGGATTTTTCTCCATCTGGAGGGCCTGCTGATAAAAACCAATCGCTTTCGCTGTATTACCTTCTTTTCGAGCAATCTTACCTTTGAGGATATAGGCACTGGCAAAACTACGTTGTAGCTCTAGTGCTTTCGCGATATAGCTTTCGCATTCACGATATTCACCATTGAGGTAGTAGCTAACAGCAATTTTGTAATAATAAACGTGATTGTTTTCCAACATTTGCTGGGAAATCAGCGGCTTATAACGGCCAAAATTAGCTCTGCTCCAAGCCGCTTTGGCTCCGGCATTGTCTCCTAAGTTGCTCATCGCAACTCCTAAGCCATAATAATATTTGGCTTTTTCGGCAGGCGTAGCAGCTCTCAATCTTTCCGAAGCAAGTGCTTGCTCATAGCTTGTTTTTGCACTTGACCAGTTTTTTTGCATCGACATTATCTCTGCATTATAAAACAGGATATTGGGATTGGTTGGGTCAATGCTTTTGGCCTCTGCTATATGACGTTGCGCTTCGCCAACTCGATCTTCTTTCAAGAGAAGATTGACTAACAGTAACTTATACTGCACCTTTCGACTATTATTACTCTCATTGCGGGCTGCTTCCTGATAGTAATAAATGGCGTTATCGTTGTCATTTTCGTTTTTGTAAATCTTTGCCAAAAGCGAATATGCAGGGGTAAAGTTGGGTTGATACTCAACAGTACTTTTGAAGGAACTCTTGGCACCTCCAAAATCTTTGAGATTATATTCACACTTGCCGCGCTGAAAATAATATTTGTAATTGGCCGGCTCCAGACGAATCGCTTCGTCATATTGTTGGATAGCTTCCTTACACTTATTTTGCTTACGCAAATTTTCACCCATCAAATAGGCGCGTCTGCCCGGCCCTTGAGCCAATAGCAGCATTGGGGCTAAACAAAGCATTAGCACCAAAAGGCGGGTGAATGTTGGATTGAGGATGGTAGAGGGTTTATTCATTTGCATCGAAAGTGTTGCGTTCCTAGGATAGCACAGACTCGAACCTACAAAAGCAAGGTACATAAAAATTGCTCAGGAATTAAATCTAGGCTTATCGTCTCCTAACGTTGAGACAGTACGAAAATTATGTCTATCCGAAGGATTCTGCTCTTCTTTATTCTTCGCAATTTCGACATTTTATTCGAGATTTCGGAAAAACAGAAGTATCTCCACTTAAAATAGGCCTGGGTTGGTGAAATAAGCTCTGCCTCGTAAATTGCAGACCATATATATTCAGTGGCATAGCTTTTATGAGTTTTATTGAAGAATTACGCTGGCGAGGTCTGATTCAGGATCTGATCCCTGGTACCGAAGAATACCTAAACGAGCACAAAATCTCAGGTTATCTTGGGGTAGATCCAACTGGTAACTCCATGCATATCGGCAATATGGTGCCTGTCATGATGATGGTACATTTACAACGGCATGGACACCATCCTGTATTGTTGGTCGGTGGCGCTACCGCAAGAGTCGGGGATCCTTCCGGCAAAGATGCCGAACGCCCTCTCATGAGCTCCGAACAAGTAGATGCCAATGCGGCTGCTATTCGAGATCAATTGGCCCGTTTTATGGATTTTGAGACTAGCGAAAATCCAGCTCGCATGGTCAATAACTATGATTGGTTCTCTGCGATTGGTTTCCTAGACTTTTTGCGAGACGTAGGCAAGCATATTACTGTTAGCTATATGCTGGGCAAAGAATCAGTCAAAAAGCGTATCGCGAGTGATTCTGGTTTATCTTATACTGAGTTTGCCTATCAGCTATTGCAGGGCTATGACTTTTTGCATCTCTACGAGAACGAAGGAGTCAAACTGCAAGTAGGTGGTTCCGATCAATGGGGCAATATCACTACGGGTACAGAACTTATTCGTCGTAAACTGGGACATGAAGAAAAAGCCTATGCGGTCGTATGTCCACTTTTGACGGGTGCTTCTGGCGCAAAATTAGGCAAAACTGCTGGAGGTAAGAATGTTTGGCTTGACGCCGAACGCACAACTCCCTATGAGTTTTACCAATATTGGATGAGTCTATCAGACGAGGATATGATCAAATCCGCCAAAATATTTTCTCTCAAAGATCGTGAGACCTTGGAAGGCATAATCGCTACTCATGCAGAGGATCCGGGACGTCGCGTATTACATTCTCAATTAGCGGATGAACTCACCGAGCGCCTCCATGGTGCAGAAGGGCTGGAAAATGCTAAATTGATGACAGACTTCTTCTACGGTCGTATCAAAAGTAAAGAAGCATTGCAAAAACTCGATCCTAAGCAATGGGCCGAAGTTGCCAAAGCCTCCGATCTACGTACTTTGTCTAAAACTCAAATTACAGACGGCATCGGGATTTTGGCCTTACTTACAGAGATCGGTGCTACTTCCTCTAATGGAGAAGCACGCCGCGCCATCGAAAAAGATAAATCCGTCAAAATCAATATGGAAAGCGTATCTGATAGCAATGCCGTGATTCAAAGCTCGGACCTGTTTTTTGATCGCTATTTGTTTTTGCAAAAAGGAAAAAAGAATAAATTTATTATCGAAATAAGCGATTAATATTTACCCTTGAAGAGATACATCCTTGCTCTGTTGATCCTATTGCCCACATTTGCTTGGGCTCAGGAAGTCGAAATTTCCCGCTTCGTGCCGGCTAATGCTAGCCATTATATTGATCTCTTCAATCCTTCGACCCAAAGCCCGATTGATCTGGAAGGATACCTACTGATTACCAGAGAGTATGCGATCCAATTTCCTGCCAATCTGAAGATTTTACCACTGGGCGTTCTCCGACTAGGATACAAACTCAATACTACATCTGAAATAGATTTAGAATTGAACAGTAGTCCTGCACTAGAAGAACGAGCTGCTACTGGACCTGAAACAGGTAATTTTGTGTTTTTACAAAATCCACAAGGCCGCACCGTAGATGCATTTTACTTCAATCGAGAGCGGAGTGTAAGCTTTTTGCCAGTACGTGATACCTATCGCAAAGGGGAGGAAGGCGAAAGGGCCATCAACTTACCCGACGAACAAAATAATGCTTGGGGCTATATGCAGATGGAACCAGATCCGGCCATGTCCTTTGTGCGGATCAATGATCGTTGGCGGATTAACTCCCGTAGACGTAACCTAATTCCTGCTACCAAGTATCGTTCAGTTCAAGCTCGTTTTGTGGAAGGGATAATGACGGTACGTTTCAACACGACCGAAGAAAATGATTGTTTCTTCCACATTGTGGAACGCAGCCTCGATGGTGTTCAATATGAAGAACTGGGAGAATTGAGAGCAGCTAGCAATAGTCGTGAACTACAATCTTATACCTTTTACGACCCAGAAGTAGAAAAAAACCGTGTCTATCACTATCGGATCAAGAACGTCGATAAGTTTAGTCAAATTGTGTATTCAATCCCCTTCAAGGTACGCACGACTGAAAATTCAGATGGATTTAATTTAGAGATTTCAAGGGATTTGCTTGGTCCCGGCTATGGGCTCAACGTTCGTTTTGCCTCAACAGAAAGTCAAAAAGTCCAAGTCAAAATTCTGGACGAAGAGTATCGTGAAATCGTATTGCTATACTACGGCGAAATCGAAGCCAACCGCCAAAACCTCCTCACCTATGCCGAAAGCCTACCTATCGGTAAATATTTTGTTGTCCTCGCTACTAAGGATAGACGATATTTTGAAACCTTCATTGTAGACTAAGCAAGGTGAACTCAATAAATGTCAAGAGAGGGCGTAGCAGTTTTGAGTTGAGCCAAGGCGAAAAGATTGAGTTTAGCGGGCTAAAAGACAGATTTTTCAACGCAGGCTCATCTCAAAAATGCAAGCCAAATCGGACAGTTATTTAGCGAACGTTGCTAGGTCAATCATACTGACCCATTATTCAATTGGCACTACCACAGGCTCATTTGCCCTTGATCAGCGCCTATTTGTCTTGCATCTTGATGCTAAATCAAACACAAAATGATGCACAAAAAATTCACTTTGACCTTACTCCGCCCGATTCGTAATTTGCTTACAAGCTATCTAGCCCTTTTCCCGATTGTTTGTTACTTCTACTAATGCTATGGGCAGACTCTCGCTATTGCTACTCTTCTCGCTTCCCCTTTTACTCTCAGCTCAAAAGCTTGATAGCCTGATTGGGGCTTGGGAATTGATGCCTGCCGATACCCATAAGGTACAAGCAGCCTTTCATTTGGGGAGGAAGTTGATGCGGACTCAAGCCTCCCAAACCTATTATTTGACAGATAGAGCGGCTTGTTTAGGCGATAGTCTTGGCTTTACCAAAGCGCAATTCAATGCTCAGATGAAGTATTGTTACCTAGCTGGTTATCAGGGCAAATGGCAAGAAGCGCACCAGCACGCACAAAAGATGCTGGCGTTCTCGAAGAGAAACCCTAATGCAAACATCATCGCGGTCGCGCAAACTGAAATGGCGCAAACTGCCATGCGACTCAAGCTACCCGAAACCGAAAAGTATTTCCTCGAAGGAATTGCTACGGCTGATACTTTGCAGAAGTCTCACTACGTGGAACGCATCCAATATTATTATGCGATTTGGCTACAAAATGAAGGCCGCTATCCAGAGGCTTTGACTCAATTAGAATTATTGGTGCAACGCGAATCTGATAGCAGCTTGAAAGGACGGCAAAACCTCATCCGATATTATAGCATCTTGGGACGGCTTTGGTTGACGATGGAGCAAGCCGATAAAGCCGAACCCTATATTCGCAAAGCTTATGCGTATCGAAAGGAACGAAATTACTTACCTCAATTAACCATTGGAGAGCAAAATATGGGAGTTTTGTTTTCCCAAAATGGAATGTCAGACAGTGCCATATACTATTTGAAACTAGCAAGTGAGCATCATCGACAATTAGGTAATCTCACCGGATTAGCTGGCGCAAACAATAATCTCGCAGCGGTCTATGAAAAGAGTGGAGCCTTCAATGAGCTCCGACAATTGTACTTAGAAGCTTTGAATATCTATGAAAGTACCGACCTCACTGATGAAAGGATCCGGACGCTACTCAATTTAGGCTTACTAGAAGTAAAGCTCGGCAACACAAAAAGAGGCATGGCTTATTTGAAAAAAGGGGAAAGCCAAGCCCAGCAATCTCAAAACCTCATCTTGAGGCGCCTAGCTTTCAAACAACTCGCGACAGCCCTACATCAACAATCAAAACACACTCAGGCCTATGAGTATTTGGGCCAATATCACAGTTTGAAAGATAGTATGCTCAATGTCGAACGACTCGCAAGTATGAGCGAGATTGAAGTGAAATTTGAGCAAGAAAAAAAGCAGAAGGAAATCTCTCGACTGAAAGAAGGGCAGGTTCAGCAGGAAATGCTGCTTGTGCAAAGTCAATTGCGTAATGATCGCTTTCTGCCGGTCATTATCAGCTTATTATCATTTTTGGGCGTTGCTGGGCTTTTAGCTTGGTGGTTTTGGCATCGACAAGGCTTACGCCAACAAAACCAGCAGAGCGAACTTCAACAACGATTATTACGCTCACAAATGAATCCGCACTTCCTTTTCAATGCCCTCAACTCCATCCAAAGATTGTTTCAAGATCAGGATACGAAACGCGCCAATGAATATCTAGAAGGTTTTGGTAAACTGATGAATGATATCTTAGATCAATCTAGCCAAGCTTGGATACCGCTTGTTGACGAACTCCGCACCCTAGAGGTCTATATGCGGATGGAGCAATATCGCCTTGAAAACGGTTTTCGGTATGCCATACATTTGCCTGAAGATATTGATGTCTATCAGACTCAAATTCCACCGCTCATCTTACAACCCCTAGTCGAAAACGCGATTTGGCATGGGATTGCCCCGCTTGAGAAAGAAGGCCTGATCGAAATCAACCTTAGTTTAGAGGAAAAGTATATATCCTGCCGTATTGTAGACAATGGCGTTGGCTTGAGTCAGGAGCAAAACAAAACTCCTCAACAACATCAACCCAAGGCCCTCAATATCTTGACCGAACGCTTGGGTATAGAGTCTGCTTTTGAACTACGAGAGCGTAAAGACATTCAGGGCGAGGTACTTGGGACGGAAGTGCACTTATTGATCCCGATCCTAGTTACGGCTAGTTCAGTAAGAACGACCAAATAATAAATCAGGATGACTATAGGATCATTGATCATTGAACCTCAGTATGGCAGCGACTACCTTAGAGTCAATGCTTTAGGGCATTCATCATATAGAGAAAATAAGTTAGAAACCAGCCCCTATACCGTTTTAAAAAGGCGGTATAAATATCCGCTCATTTTGAGTGGATATTTTTTTTCGCCGATCTTACTTAGAGCATACTATGAAAAAACTCGTTTATCTAAGCTTGTTATTTTGGCTCACTATTCATGATCTGAGTGGCCAAACTATGATCATGGATAGCCTTCGTAATTTATTATGGGCCTTGCCCAACGACACGACTAAAGTGATGACAAGTCTTCGCTATGGTCAAAGACTATTTTCTCATCAACCAGACTTAGGATTAGCGGTAATCAACGATGCATCTTGTCTCGCAGATTCACTTTATTTTAACAAAGGACAGTTCCATTCCAGAAGCCTGTTATTTGATTACTACCAAAAAATCGGTCAGTGGGAACTCGCTTGGGAGCAAGCCCAAGTTGTATTTGACTGGGCCCAAAAGCACGAACGAGACTTCTACAAACAAAACGCTTACCTAAAACTTGGTACCGCTGCTGCGAATCTCTATTACCCAGAAGCTGAAAGTTATTTCTTACAAGCACTTTCTATTGCTGAAGCCGCCAATCCCAATGACAGAACTGTGAGGGAGGTTGACATCCGTACCCGATACCTTTATAGCCAATATTTGATTGGAGCAGGGCGTTCGCTGGAAGCGATGGAAATCCTCCAAGTAGGCGTTGAACAAAGTCAAAGCTTGAATGATCTTGGGAAGGAAATCGCCTTATTGGGGACCATTAGTACCTTATGGTCTAAACTAGAGAACTTTGAAAAGGCCATCCAAACGCAGCGGCATATTCTCAAATTACGCAAGAAGGAAGATAATCTTAATGGCCTTGCTCATTCGTACCAAATCTTAGGAGGCACCTATTATGGAATGCATAAAAACGATAGTGCGATATACTATACGGAGGCAGCTCTTGAAATCTTTGACAAAACTCAGGACGTATTAGGACAAGCGAGTTCACACAACAACCTAGCCCAAATGTATGGTCAGACTGATGAGCTGGCAAAAGTCGAATATCACTATCAAGAAGCAATCGGCATCTATGAAAGGATGGATGATTCAAATGGATTTATTCGAACAAAGATCAATCTCGGTTTACATCAAGTTCGCCAAGGAAAGATCACGACAGGACTTAAAGCTATTGATAATGGGACCCGGGAAGCTGAAGCCTTAGATAACAAAATGCTGCGAAGATTGGCATATCGTGCGCAATATCGAGGGCTTGCCGAAATCGGTCGTTATGAAGAGGCATATGAATACCGGACGCGCTACCACCAGCTTAAGGATAGCATGATCAATGAAGAAAATTTGGCCACTATCGGAGAGTTGGAAAAAAAATATGAAACTGAACGCAAAGAGCGCGAAATCGCTGATCTCAAAGAAACCCAAGCATCCAAAGAATTAGAAATATTGAAGGTGCAGCAATCCTCCGCGCGACGGACGCTCATCATTTACATTCTAATGGGTATCCTATTACTGGGTGGCTTATTGACTTGGCTTTTTATTCGACTCAATCGTCTCCGACAACGCCAAAAATCAATGGAGCTGCAACAGCGCCTTTTACGTTCTCGGATGAACCCCCACTTTATCTTCAATGCTCTCAACTCTATCCAACGTCTCTATCAAGATGGCGACCAATTGAGAGCCAATGATTATGTGGCGGATTTGGGCCAACTGTTACGCGGGATCCTAGATCACTCAGGGGAGGAGAAAGTGAGTTTGGCCGATGAAATCAGCATGCTGGAACGCTACCTCCGAATGGAGCAAAATCGTCTGGATGATGGTTTTCAATATGAAATTTCTCTTGACGACTCTCTTGACATCTACGATATATTAGTGCCACCCTTGATCTTACAACCATTGGCCGAAAATGCGATTTGGCATGGCATTTTACCCAAAGGTGGACAGGGGCATATCTTAGTCAAAGTTTGGGCCGAGTCTCAGACCCTGTATATGCAAGTGGTTGATGACGGGATTGGATTGGCCGAGGCGCGGCGTAAGCGTAGTTTGAACCATGATCCTAAAGCACTGATGATTCTTGAAGAGCGATTGGGGAGCGGGGGTTCTCTCAGCCTTGCTGAACGCCACGACGAAAAAGGAGAAGTTCAAGGCACTGAGGTGCAGTTTTCTGTGCCATTGGTCTGGCGAGAAGAAAACTAAGATGATTGAAGTATGTAGAACTGATTTTTTTTTTGAACGATTCGTATTCCTCCCCACCCTCTCCAAAGGGGGATACCCTACGGTTTGCGAAGCAAGATACCCTACAACATTGCGACGCAATATCCCCCTTTGGAAAGGGCCGGAAAGAAATTAACTCTATATTCATATAGGCTAAAACAATATGATAAAAGCGGTACTCATAGACGATGAAAAAGACGCCCGTATCCTCCTTCGGAGAACGCTGGAGAGCGTTCCGCAAGCGGTAGAAATCATAGGAGAAGCGGACGATGTTGATACGGGTTTATTGCTTCTCAAAACAGTGAAGCCCGATATCGTTTTTTTAGACATCCAGATGCGTAAAGGGACCGGTTTTGATTTGTTACTATCTTTGCCAGAATGCCCTTTTGAAGTGGTTTTTGTGACTGCCTACAATCAATATGCACTGCGGGCTTTCCAGTTTGCGGCTTTTAGCTATTTACTCAAGCCGATCAAGCGATCAGAGTTAGAAGATGTATTGACCCGCTTCGCGGAACTCCAGGATACCCAAAACGACATCTCTGCCGAACAATTGGCAGTTTTACAACAGCAATATCGCTCTGAGCAAATAGACCGCATCGTCTTACCCAATAGTGATGGATTCAGAGTGGTTGAACTCAAAGACATCATCTATCTAGAAGCAGATCGCAACTATACGCGTTTTTACCTCGCGGATGGCAGCAAAGAGTTGATCAGCAAAACACTCAAGTTTTATGAAGGCTTACTGCATACCCAAGGGTTTTATCGTATCCATCAGAGCTACCTCGTGCAGCTAAAATATGTGCGTCGCTTTCGTAAAACTGATGGCGGTCTAGTCGAGATGAGCAATGGGGCAAGCCTCCCCGTTGCGCGCCAGCGTAAGGCTGGGTTTTTGAGAAAGTTTGCCTAGAGGATTTTTTGTTTAAAGATGCTTGACTTTCAAAGACACAACGACTCAGGTTTACATCCATCAGTTTTCCCGTACAGATTCCTTTCACGCTAACTCTATTGCCAATCTTTAGGGCTTTGATTTGTTGTGACCCAAGGGTAACAAAGGCGCAATTAATACCAAATAATGGGTCCTCACTCTCCAAAAAGATGATTGCCCCCCCAGATCGATTGGGTAATACTTGCTTGATTGTGCCAGAAACGGATAGTATCTGATCTACATATTTTGCGTTGGCGAGGATTTCGTCAGTTTCAAATTCATGAAAAAGGCTAGTGGCATCTACTGCGGCGATTGCATGCAAATCACCTAGAGCTGGATGGGGGCGATAGGTTTGATACCAAAAATAACTGGCAATTATCATCGCACTTAGTATCGCCAGTCCTGCGATAAGTCGGATGTTAGATTTCATAGGCTTGGGATTAAGTGATTATTGACAAGCAAAAAAACTTGCCTGGAATATGATTTGGTGGGCTATTTAAAGTTTGAGGATTTTTCGGTTCAACAGACCTCCATCAGCTTTTAACTGTAGAATATATAAGCCCGGCGATAAATGATGAGTGGGTAGTTGTAAGTGATTTGCACCAAGCTCACTCTGTTGTTTTTGCATGAGCAAGCATTTGCCTAGCGGGTCGATTAGTTTTATTTCGATCTCTTGTGAATATAAATGAGTGAAGGAAATTTGTAACTGATCCTCAGTGGGTTGAGGATATACCTTTAGCTGAGCAAAGGCGCTAAGCCAACTGCTATCGAGCTCACTAAAGCTGGCTGGAAAGTATATAGTTTGCTCTGCTGCCAATAAGAAAGCTTCACTCCTCCCCCATACATCCAGCGTACCGATGCCGTTTAACCATCTACCACTACTTTGACTGAGAAAGTGTAGGTAGTAAGAATCTGGGGAGATTGCTTCAAAGCGAAAAGCACCGTTTTGATCGCTGATACTTTGACCGACTAGACTAGAATCTTCACTTTGATACAGGCCGACAATGATATTGGCTAATAGGGTTTCGGTCTGCTCCAGAACGCCATTTTGATTTTGATCTATCCAAGTTTTTCCCTCGATATGGTTGGCCAGAATCGGATTGTAGTATAGTTGTCGACTAGGTATAATTTCCTTGGTCGTACTCGGGCTACTCCAGTTTAAAACCATTTCGGCTCCGCCCTGCATCTCAAAATATTCTAGCCGAAAAGCATATCGCTTTCCCTTTTCGAGCTGGATGCTCCCTTGGCGCTCGGTAGGCGCTTGAGGCACCCATTGATCGATGATCAATTGATCATCAATCCAGAGCCTTACACCGTCATCAGATCGGATATAAAAAATATAGCGTTCGTCAAAGACGGCCTGGATCTCCCCTTCCCAGCTAGCGGTGAAAAAATCCTGATGCACCAACTCATCATCTGGAGAATCATCTCCCCACAAAAAACTCAGGACGGCTTCGGGCTGCTCTAATACCGCTAAGGTCTCAAAACCTAAGCTAGAATCATTGTAATAGGAACCCCAAACCCCTGCTCCATTGCCTAATACAAATGCTTCATACTCTAAACCAAGTATTAGGCCTTCGTCCCCGCTACTGCCTTCCCAAATCGTCTCGGTAGCAGCGTTCGCCCAGCGAAGAAAACGGTAAAGCGAATCACCTACAATACTAATCGGCAAGGCCTCTACTACTCGATTGAGCCCCACTTGGCTATAAAAAGTATAAGGTAAAGCGCGACGTCTCCCATCAATATTTACCATCACGCCAGCAGGGCCGAGGAGGCTTATAGGTGCAAGCTTCGGACGTAAATCTATGGTGGTGGTCTGAGCCAAGCCCATCGTGTCAATCGCGTTAAGATGAAGTCGATACCAGACATTGGTATCTGTTTCATTGACAGTGGGCACTATCCAAGAAGCGGAGTCGGTGGCGACAAAGGGTCCGGCCCCGGGATGCGTATGTTCATCATGATGAAAGACAAGCAACCAACTGAGGTTTGACTCTTCTAGGATCCCCTCTTCAGGATCTATGGCGGTGCCTCCAAAGGAGATGGTGTCGCCGGCACGGAAAAAATCTCCATCAGAGGGAAATCGTATCATGGGCAGCGGACGTTGATTACTGGTAACCTTGAGGATGGCTACTTGACTGGTATCTGCGCCTTCGCTATTACTGACTATGCATTGGATAAAGCTGCCGCTATCGGCTAAACTGGGAGACAAAAAGCTCAATATTGAGTCTGTGCTCCCATTTATGGGAACGCCATCTTGCAACCATTGATAAGTCAGGGGATAAGCTCCTGAAGCTTGGACGAGAAACCGAGCCTCTTCTCCGAGCGAGACGAGAGTGCTCTGTGGATGGACAGATACGAAGGGTGCTCCTGTACCAAGAAAGGAGACTTCCCACAATTGACCTTGTTGGGTAAAGGTATTGTCCGCCGGAGAACCACCGCCAATACCTGCTCGGGTGAGATAGTATAGTTTACCTGTTTCATGGCTAAAAGCAATCGCTAAGGGACGATTGATCTGATCAGCAAATAGGCTGCTCGTCTGGGCAATCGGATCATAGCTTTTGATATAGCCATCGCAGTAGTCGGCAAAAAAGAATTGTCCAGCATAAGTTTCCGGAAAATGACTGGAGGATGCGGGATAAAAGGCTGCTCCCACGATGGAGCAGCCCGCTTGGTGATCGTAAGCGTAAACCGGGTCTACATAATTTGTAGGCGTTTGCTGATTGCTCAAGGGCCCTTCGATTTGAGGCCAGCCATAGTTCATTGCTGCTGAGAGGGAATTGATTTCTTCAAATTCTCCTCCTCCCACATCTATCGCATAAAAACGACTGCTGGCTTCATCATAAGCGAGAGCAAATGGATTGCGCAAGCCCAAAGCCCAGATCGCTCGGCTATCGCCATTTAGTTGTTGGTAAAAGGGATTATCAGTTGGAATTGTACCATCCTCATTCAAGCGCAATATTTTGCCGTGTAAGCTATTGAGGTCCTGAGAAAAAGGAGGATGCGCGGCCTCACCAGTAGCGATATAAAGCTTGCCATCAGGGCCAAAGAGCATGGCGCCTCCATTATGCACGAAGCCTGCCAGCGTATCGAGTTCAAATATGATCTCCTCGCTAGCGGGTACAGCGAGCAGACCATTTGCCAGAAAGCGACTCAAGCGATTGTGATTCCCACCTGGGACAGTATAGTAGAGATAGACATAAGGATTAAGATCAAAATCTGGATGTAAGGCGATACCCAGTAAACCTCGTTCGTTATAGTCATCGACATTGATTTGGATAAAGGGGTCTGCCAAAAGTCCTTGATGAGGATCATAAATACGGACGACACCATGTTTTTCGACTATCCAGATATTGTCATGATGATCAATCGTCATGGCCACAGGATTGAGACTATCGACTAAAACTTGCTCTACAAAGCCAAAAGGCAGATTGGCCGAAAAGGCGATATATTGGAGTAGCCAGAGGCTAAGGAATAATATGTAATGTTTATACATGTCGAATGCATTTGCAAGGATGAATGCCTGTAAATCAGTTTGCTAAAAGTGGAATCCGTAGCCAAAAAAGACTGTGGCCAGACCAAATGCGCTCATCCCCCCGAGGGTAACGCCTAGTATGATGAGGAGGAAAGGGAGATAAACCAATACTCGGATTAGCTTATTTTCCCAGCCCAAATAATGCATGATTGGGAGGAGGATAAAGGCCAAACAAAGTCCGAAAAAGGAGATCTGAAATAAATAGAAGCAGAGGATGGCAAAACCTATACCGATAATGAGTTCGTAGGCTTGAATACTGTAATAATCGGGATGAGTACGACCGACAATTTCTCGGAAGTGTTGCTTGAGTTGATTGCCAAAGGAAATGCGATTTCTGGTAGCTTGCAGGGCGGTGCTTGCTTGTTTTTTGTCTCCTGTTACGAGGAAAACGGCTTTGCCAGTAAAGAGGTAGCCCACAACTCCAATGGCAGAAAGGGGGCCTAAAGCGGCATAAAGCGCTGTACTATGAGACAAAAACTTAAAGAGTTTCAGAGGCTTATGCGCAAGACCAACGATAAAGCAAACTACTGGCGCAAAGAAGGTAAGCATGGTCATGATATAAAAGTCCGGGGTGAAAATCACCTCAAAGCCTTTGTCTAGGGCGATGATCGGCAAGACAAAGTCTCCAGCACTGGTCTCGATTGTCAATGGTTGAGCGTGGCCAAAAAGCACGGGGAGCCCCAAATTGGCGATGACCATAAAGACGAAGTATAATAAGGTGAGCGGTAGATTCATGGTCGGGAAGAGGATGTCGAGTTTTTCGGCCCAACTGATATTGGTCGATTTTATCAGACCAACCGCTTCTTTGTGCAGAAACTCACAAGTGCCACGCGTCCATTTCATATGGCGTATCCGAAATGAACGGACACTATCCGGAAAGTCTTCATAACAGATGACCTCCTCTACAAATCGACCTCTATAGCCTTTTTCTCTAATCCGAATGGCAAAGCCTAAGTCTTCACTCACGATGTCTGGGAAACCCCCTATTTCCTCCCAGCAGGAACGACGTAATAAGGCTCCATGGCCCAAAAACATCACAAAACCATAGCGATTTCTAAGCGGTTGATACCATTTCCAATGAAGATCAATCCCGACTCCTTGAGATTGAGCTAAGGCGCTCTCAGCATCAGGGTTGGCACGATGGTTTGCTTGCACAAAGCCGCATGTAGGATCTGATTCCATGATAGGCACTAGCTTACTCAGAAAATCAGGCGGGAGAATTTCGTCGGCATCAGCAATCGCGAAATAGGGTTCTTCGCAAGCATAATGACTGAGGCCATGGTTCATATTTCCGGCCTTAAAGCCCTTGCGGTCAGGTCGCCGAATCACTTGTACTCTATCTGGGTGTTGAGCGGCAAAAGCATCAATCATATTTTTGTCTGCCTCCTGCGTACTATCATCCAAGATATAGACGGTATAGTCAGGGTAATCTTGCTGGACACAAGACTGAGCACTCTCAACTACAAAATCATTGCAGGTGGTGTAGAGAATCGCCGCTTTGGGCGCTTGATTCATGGGCAGAGTAGGGAGCTTCATTTCTTTTTTACTATGTCGGAAGCGATACCAAAAGGCAAAGCCGATGAGACTGAGATTGTAAACCCCGTATAGCCAGGCAAATTCAATGAAGAGAATGAAAAATAAAAGAAAGGACCATTCAAGGGGAGAGTCAGCCATATACAATAATTGTATCAGTCTAGGGTGAAACCAAAGCCAACAAGTTCCCCAGACAAGAAATATGGCTCGATATAAATGAGGTTTCGGAGGATTGCTAAAAGTCTCGCTCTCTTTAGCGGGCACAACTATTTTGGGCAGCATCTTTCGCTGCTCTAATTGAGTAGGAATGGGTAACATGATTTCGGTAGTTTGTAAAGGCTATACTATCGTTCGAAGCGAAGGCGGAGTCCCGCGGAGATTGAAAAGAGTGGATACTGAATACCCGATTCATAGCGCATATTGAGTAACATCCAATGGCGATTCATGAGGCTTGTTTGGCAGAGTAGATTGGCACCAAAGGTGGCGGAAGCGGGTAGGTTATCTTGTAATGCCCTCTCTTGTCCATACATGATGCCACCACCAATCCGATATTTGCCTGAAGGACTCCGATATTCGGTATTGATTACTCCTCTATGGGTGGGAATCCCATTTTGATTGTAGGAGAGGAAATATAGAGGTTCGATTTGATGATGAGGGGAAAGCGGAATTTGGACGCCCGCAAAAGCAAGATATTCCGTTTGTCCATTGGAACTAGGAGCAAGGAAGCCCCCTAACTTAGCGGCATAGTTGTCGCCAAAGTGAAATACTTGTTCTCCTTGAAAGATAAAGGAGGATGAGCGATTGGGTAAAATCCTCTGACCGATCTCTAGACGACTCGTCCAGCGATCATTCCAACTCATAATGCCTCCCCCAAACCAAGTAGGGATAACAGCATTGTTGCGAATAAAAGAGAAATTGTCTAAGGTCAATGAATTGTCATATCTGATCCAGAGCTGAAGTTTTTGACTGGCTCGCCATTGTAGGTGTAAGGCGCGTAAACCTAGTTTATCTTCAGTGTTGACCTGACTATAGCCCGCCCAAGTATGTAGTTCAATGAAGGCTGGTTCAGAAGCGATGGTCGATAAAAACAGCCTAGCGTTCTGCGAAGCAGGCTCCAAAACCAAAGCCTGAGCAAAAGCAGCTCTTGCTTCTCGATGATTGCCCAGTCTTAGATTGATGATGCCGAGAGCATTGACGTATTCGACTTGATTGGGAAATTGTTGACTAAGTTGAGTGAACTGTCTTCTTGCGGCGAAGTATTTGCCTGTCCAAAGACTGAGGTAAGCCATGCCTTTTTTTGCCTCATGACTATCGGGTGATTTTTGGAGGAGAGATAAAAATACTTGATGGGCTCCTTTGTACTGCTGATCCCAAGCTAAGGAATAGCCCAAGCCTACTATTGCGTCCTCTAAATCTGGATTGTCGTCAATGATTTGGCGAAAGGCACGAATCCCAGCTTTAAAATCTCCTGACCAGCTTAGGTTATAAGCAGCACCGATTCTTGTTGGTAGATGACTAGGATAGGATCTGAGAATTTGTTCGTAGGATGTCTTTGCTTGTTCGAAGGAGCCAGCGTGAGACAGTTGTTGGGCGAGTTGGAGCTGATCTGTTTGAGCGTTAGCGTAGCTTAAGAAAGTCAGGGAAAGCAAGAAGATCAAGCCCTTGACGAGCGGTGGTTTTGGTAGAGGTAGCGAGTTCATTTTCTTTTGGGTTAGATGACATGCCAAAAGAAAAGGAGATCCCTTGCGGAGAAATAATAAAACTAGCTAAAGGGGTATAGACGCGAGTTGAATCGGATAAAATGCGATTGAAGCAATACTACTTTACCCCTTTGAGCCAAGTCTTGAACAATGCCGAACGCTCTGTACTCACCAAGGCTTCTACTGGAGAAATAGGAGAAAGCTGCAATTGCACCCTTGATTTTGAGAAGGCACTCATTTCTTTAATGGCGACAAAACTGACTAATAATTGCCGATTGATCCTAAAAAAGACTTGAGGGTCCACCATCTGACTGAGTTGATCAAGATTTTGATCGACAGGATAGTTCCGGTTGTCAAAGGTTTTGAGAAAACATAGTTTGGACTCGATATAAAAATAAGCGATTTGGTCAATAGGGATGGCTTTGATGGTAGGCCCAAAACGAAGCAAGATGCGTTTTTGGTACTGCTTCACTTGAGTCTGAGCGAGCAGATTGCTGGGTAAAAAAGGGAAGGAATTACGTTTGAGGAATTTTTGATAAGCCGCGGCAAGGTTTTGAGGTTTGAGGGGTTTAAGCAGATAGTCAACGCTATGATATTTAAATGCTTCTACCGCATATTGATCATAAGCGGTGGTAAAGATCACCGGAAAGGAATCGGGATATTGTCTTAATATCTCGAAAGCATCAGCGTCTGCAAGATGAATATCCAAAAAGACTAAATCTGGGAAAGGATGGGTGCTAAACCAATTTAGGGCATCTTCTACACTTTCCAAAGTGTCCAAAATCTGGATGTTAGGATCAAGTTCTGTTAACATCTTTTGGAGCCGTTCTGCGGCTAGATATTCGTCTTCTATCACTAATACTTTCATGCTTTTATTTGGTTGAGGATAGGGAGGAAAACGGCAAATTCTCTTTGGGTAATCTCGACTCTTACTTCCTTATTGGTAAGGGCTTGGTAGCGTTCGCGGATGTTGAGCAAGCCTAATCCCGTAGAGTCAATGTCTGGCTTACGTTTTTGTAAAGGATTGCTAATTTTTAAGTATCCGCCAGGATCAAGAGATATTTGGACTAATAAGGGGTGCTTAGTCGACACAACATTATGTTTCAAGGCATTTTCGACCAGCATCTGTAAGGTCAAAGGAGGGATGCCTTTTTCATAAGTTTCAATTGGTAATGAGATATTGAGCTGAAAATTGTCCCGATGCCGGTAGCGTTGCAGGGCGTAAAAATTGTCTAATATCTCGAGTTCATCTTCAATCGTGATAACATTTTGATCCTTATTGCTAAGGATAGCTCGAAACAAATCCGAAAGCTGATCTAGATAAATGATACCAGTGGGCGGATCTTTTTCGATGATAGCAGCCAAAGTATTGAAGCTATTGAACAGGAAGTGCGGGTTTACTTGGCTTTTTAATAGCTCAAATTGAACCTTGGTGTAGGCCTGCTTCATCTGTTCTTTTTTGCTCAGATCAGCTTCTCGTTTTTTTTGAATGAGCAAGAAGATGCCTAAGGCTAAAGCGATCATTAAGATCGCAAACCAAGGCTTTTCCCAAATGGGCTTTAGGATCGTAAATTTTTTTTGAACTAGCTCGCGTTCCAGGCAATGGGTGTCAAAGCAGGGCTTAACGAATAATTCATAGCTGCCAGGAGCTAGGTTGGGATAGGTAATTTGCTGATCGCGAGAGCTACTCCAGTCGAGGTCGATAGGATGCAAACGATAAGCATAACTAAGGGCTCTAGGAGCGGGAAACCATCGTCCATGTACTGGAAAACTAATATGGTTTTGCTCTGGCCCAAATATGACGGGATCACTATTGGGAGCGTCAAATACTTTTTGGAATAAAGAGATTCTCGGCACCACAACTTCTGGCCCTACGTTCTTGAGCATCAAATGGGCTTTATAAATAAGCAGTCCCGCCTCAGTAGGAATCCAAAGAGTCTGATCGTGATTTTGACTGATGATTTGCAGCGAGCCTGCCCATGAACCCCATTCCTTTGGAAAATCAAAGGGCAAAAACTGTTGACTTATGGGTGAAAATAGATCTAAGCCTGCCTTATGGAGGCAGACCACTCTACCCAATGGATCACTCTTTAAAGTAAGGATGTTGGCATCTCGGAGGCCTTGATTTTTGCCATAGTGCTGAAGTTCTTGCCCATCCCAAGCATTTAAGCCTTCTCCACTTACCGCAAAGTATAGGTCTCCTTGGAGGCTTTTGGTCATTTGGAGGACTGTCTTTTTTTCCGTACCACTGAGTATATCTACCTTATTCTCTCCGAGAACGCGCAGGCCCTTACCATCGGTGGCGAACCAAATCTTGCCATTTGAATCGGGTAGCACTTGATAGAGGTAATTGATGCCAAGGCCTCCTTCAGCTCCAATTTTGGTGTTTGATGCGATCTCTCCTTTATGATCCAAGCTGAGTTTTTCGGCTCCTCCAAAAGTGGCTAACCAAATTTCTCGTTCCGCGCCAGCGATAGATAAAATATGATTGTTGATGAGGCCTTTTGCTTCGTCATAATGATCCCATTTTTTTGTACCAATCTGGTAACGCCACAATCCATCTCCTTGGGTGCCAATCCATAATTGCTTCCATCGATCTTTATAGAGACAAATGGGAGGAGATGCACTCGGAAATGATAGATTTTCAGAGCTTAAGCTATCGAGTCGATACCGAAATAGCCCTTGTGTTGTACTGTACCATAAGTCTCGATCATCTATCAGTGAGGCAATGATGCCTGTCTCCGCTAAAGGCAAAAAACTAAAGGCTGGAATGGTATAAGCCAAACCATTTTGGGTGCTTAGTATCCAGAGGATGCCATCTTGTCCATAGGTAATTTGTTGGATATTGTCGTTTGCGAACTGCTCAATCGGATAGGTTTTTTTGTCTTTTTGCATGATGAGCAAACCATTGCGATGCGTCCCGATCCAAAGTTCTTGCCCGACTACGGCTAGAGACACGACTTCTCCCCAAGACCATTTTTCGTTGGAATGACTCAGCTTACCTTCATAGGAAATGTGAAAAACCCCTTGGTCAAAAGTGCCAATCCACCATCCTGATTCATGATCATCGGTTACGCTTCTTACTATTTGTCCACTTAATAGCGGTGAAAGGATGGGTATAAGCGTTCCCCGAAGGCTGAAGTCTAATAAAAACAGTCCATAGTCTGTGGCGCAAACTGCTTGTTGATCAGGACCATTGGCAATTTGGTAGATATCATTGAGTTGATCAGCAAAGGCTCCTTGGTATGGGACCCACTCTTGCTTGTTTTGGTAGAGCCAAAGTCCTTGGTCTTTGACTGAGGCGATAAGGATGTCGGAGGAAATCGTATGGAGGGATCTCAGTTCGCCGGGGAAGGAGTGTAGCCAGCGCCATTTGTTGAGGCTAGGCCGGAACGAAAAAACGGAGCCAGAACTTGTGCCGACCCAAAAACTATCCGCTTGAATTTGAATCAGCGTTTTTACCAGTGTGAGGGCGGCGGAATCAGGTAAGTATTTTTGTTCAAATTGGAAGCCATCAAAACGTGCAATGCTGCCTTTGCCGCCTAGCCAGACAAAGCCGTTTTCATCTTGCAAGAGACATTGTCCCGTTTGTTGAGGGGGAAGTTCTTGCAGACGAAAATCATAGATTGGATGATTGGCCCACAGGCTGCTACAGCTAATGATTAGAAGAATAAAAAAGCCAAATCGGTAATCATTTTTTTGCATGAAAGTTAATTTTGGCTTCGACGAAAATTTCTTCGGCAATATTTTGTCCGACCACACTTGGTATCAGAATATTGTGGTCTTTGAGTAGCACTTTAAATCGTGCTTCAATGGTGATTTCCTTCTTTTTGCTAACAATGATGATGGCTTGGATGATGCGTTCTTGAACGATACCATGCACTTCAAATTTGCCTTTGGCATGGATGGTGTATTCTCCCTCTTTTTGCCAGTCTACCGCTTCGATGATTTTACCTTGGAAACTGATATTGGGGTAGAGATGCGTTTCCATGAATTTTTCATCGAAATGCTCTTTTTGTAAGGCACTGTTAAAACCATTGAAGCATTCTACTTTGAGAGAAAAGGCAAAATTATTATCCGTGGTTCTGATAGCCGCTCTCAGTTGGGGGCAATTTGCTTCAATCAGTTCTAAAGGGGCATCGGATCGAAAGAATACTGATCCATCCTCCGCTAATAGAACTTGGCTAAAAAGAGAAAAGTTGATTCCTAAGTAGCTGACTAGGAGAATAATAACTTTCATTGACCATGAGGTTGAGTGTGGTCTTGATAAGCTAAGGAAGAAATTTTTAAGGATTGAATATCTAGTAGGCAAATATGCTAAAGCCGGAAAAATAGGCTCGGAAACCGAATCATTCCCCTTTAATCTGGAGTGTCGAGAAGCCTTGCAATTTCAGATACTTTATGTAAATTTGCCAACCGTTAGAGAGAGTTGCCGGAGTGGTCGAACGGGTTCGCTTGGAAAGCGGAAGTACCTCACAAGGGTACCAAGGGTTCGAATCCCTTACTCTCCGC
>JBGCFA010000368.1:0-29486 GCA_045106675.1 Bacteroidia bacterium | reverse complement strand
GTACTTTAGGGTTTACACCCAAGTACTCAATTTGTTACATACGAATAAAACGATTTCAATATTGGAGCTTACACGACATGAATAAGTCATTTTGTGAATTTATGACTAACTAGATTATTGATGTAATCGCGTATAGGCTATTCAACAATTTCCTCATTCTCGCTCTCTTTTTGAGCTACTATAGTCTCTAGAGCGGTATAAAATTCCTCTCCATATTTACGGACCAAAGCACTTTTTGTAAACTCAAATACTCTTATGCCCTTAGATACGCCATTATTGCATGCATCTGAACAGATATCCCAGCGGTCATAGTTGATCGCATCAAAATCTTTGTAAGCCGTAATCCGAATCGGGTAAAGGTGGCAGGAGATCGGTTTTTGGAATTCAATTTTGCCCTCGGCCCAAGCTTGCTCAATCGCACAAAGCGCTAAGCCCTTTTCGTTAAATGTTACATAGGCGCATTCTTTGCCTTCTACGAGAGGAGTTGAGTATTCACGCGTAAAGTCCAAAACATACTTGCCTTGATCAGCTACGACGCGTTTACCTTCTTCGCGCATATACGGTTCGACTTGTTCATAGATTTGATCCATGATTTCGAGTTCGGCACGTTCAAGTGGTGCTCCCAAATCGCCTTCTACACAGCAAGCGCCTTTACATTTGAGGAGATCGCAGGCAAATTTTTCTTCAACCACTTCGCCACTGACCAATTTGTCGCCGATCTGGATGACACCTTCAAACGCACTTTTTTTCTTCTTTCGACCCATCGGGAACATCTGATTTAACTTTTCGTACTTTGCTAAAGTTACACAAATGACCTGAAAACCATTTTTTAAGCAGCATTAATAACACACTAAAGATGCAAAAGACATGATTACTATGTCTAAGTCTAATTGGGCTTGGGTTCTCCTCTCTTTTTGCTAAGACAGGCAATGAATTACTGCTCAAGGTGGAGGCACTGGAAATGGGGACGGATATGAGTATTAAGCAAGAGAAATATTGCCAATAAGATTTTATAATCAATCCAGGTTTTAGCTAATAAGCTTCAACGCTTGTCCTGATAGCAAGCCTTCGTTGGGTACAAGAGGTAATAATACGACGCCACTTTGTTTCCCTTTCTCAAAACTGCCCAACTGTTTTTCAAAACCAAGGGCTTGGGCGCCATTCCAAGTAGCCCACTTGAGCAGTTGATGCCAATTGAGTTGTGGGAAATGATCTTTGAGTGTGCAGACCTCCAGCCAAATATCTAAAGTATGATTGCTGGCGAGACTATCGGTCCCTAAACAAATGCGTTGCTCGAAGGGCAAAAACATCTCTATCTGGGGCAGGCGATCATGGATATAGAGATTGGACAATGGACAGAGGCATAGCCAAGGCTGCTGCAAATGCGCCATCAAATAGGCCAGTTCATATGTTTTTATCTGAGTATTGTGAACCAATAGAGTAGGGGTGTGGCCCAGATGATCGTGGGTGATATGGTGGATGGCACCTTTGGTCCCCGCATTCGCTGGTTTAGGTGCATTGATGGCGGCAAAAAAGTCCAGAAAAGAGCCTTCACCATCATCAAATAATGCCCGTTCCTCTTGCGACTCTAAAAGATGGATCGAAATCCGTTCTGGCTCAGTTTGGTAGAGCGCTTTGAGCAATTCGCTGGACATAGAGTAAGGCGCATGGGGACTAAGGGAAGCATTAAGCTCATGAAATTGTGCTGCTACCTCTTGACCACTTTCGATAATGCTCGTAGCGTCTTCAGGCTTTAGACCCAAGCGTTCAACGAAGGTGTAAGTCAAAAACTCAGAATGCGAACGTTTGATATCTGCCGTCAATGTACTATTACTGATATCTCCCAAGGCTACGATTCCCTTGCTTTGCATATCGAGGATGGCTTTTTTTGCGGCCTCTTTTTGGGCTCCTTCGGAGAACGCTTGGCGCTTTCGGACGACTTGGCCGATAAAACCCACCATGCCCGTGCCCGTCGGTATTTCCCCCGCTAGCATCGAAAGCTCTAGATGACAATGTGCATTGACGAAGCCGGGACAAAGCGTTCCCCGGAGGCGGACAAACTCCTCTCCCTCTATCGCTGGGCGTAAATCTTGGATCACTCCTGCTTCGTCTATTACTAAGACATGGTCTTGCAACCAGCCATCTAAACCAAATATGTAGTCCGCGCTTATTTTTTGCATTGCTGAAATTTAAGGCAAATCCATCTGATTCTCCTAACTTGCGGCATGGATGGCTTTTTACGTCTTGAAAATGTTACGAAACAATATGATCAGCACCTCGCGGTTGATCGGGTTTCATTGAGCATTCCCAGAGGGAAAATCTATGGTCTGCTCGGACCCAATGGCGCGGGCAAAACCTCGATTATTAGGATGATCACGGGGATTACGGCTCCAGATGAAGGGAAGATTTGGTTTGATGGGGAGCCTCTAGAAGAGAAGCATACGCGCCGGATCGGTTATATGCCGGAGGAACGTGGGCTCTACAAAAAGATGCCTATCCGTGAGCAAATCGTCTATCTTCTCGGACTCAGAGGCATGAAGGAAAAAGCCGCCAAGCAAGCGGCGGATCATTGGCTCGAAAAACTTGATCTCACGGTTTGGGCCAAACGTAAAACCATGGATCTCTCCAAGGGAATGCAACAGAAGGTGCAGTTTATCACTACTGTGGCCCATGAACCGCGCTTATTGATCTTGGACGAACCCTTTTCTGGTCTGGACCCGGTCAATACTCGGATCATTGAGCAAGAGATACGGCGCATGGCAGCGGAAGGGACGACGATCATATTTTCTACGCACCGGATGGAGCAAGTGGAAGAACTTTGTGATGAAATCGCGCTGATGAATAAGGGACAAAAGATTCTCGAAGACCCTATTGCGACGGTGAGACAACGCTTCCAGAAAAACATTTTTGATCTTGAGTTTGAGGGTTCTGCGGAGCAGCTAGCCCAAATTAGAGGAGTTGCGATCGAAACAGCACAGGAAGGTAGAGCGCAGATATTGCTGCATGAAGATCAAAGTCGCAATGATCTACTGCGTCGCTTAGCGGATAGCCCACTAGAGATCACCAAGTTTCAACAACATATGCCGAGGCTCAACGAAATCTTTATCCAATTAGTAGGAGGACAAAATTGATATGCTAAAACTGATCTATAAACGTGAGTTTTTAAACCTCGTCCGTAAGCGTAGCTTTTGGCTTTCGACCTTTTTGGTGCCTGTCTTGATGGCGGGTGTGTTTGGAATACAGATTTTTGCTGGACTCAATATCAGTCAGGACGACTATACAGTTCTGGTACCGGAAACAAGTTTACCCGAAGTGACTCAGTATCTAGCATCCTCGGAAAACTTTAACTATAAGTTTAGCCCTTTACCGATAGACAGCCTCAAAAAGCGAATTTGGGCAGACGAGCATCTCATATTGCTCGAACTAGGGCCGCAGATCGTCGCAAAGCCTACTGGGCACGCTACTTTATATAATGTAGGCAGCCTTAACTTAAGTGTAGTGACAGAAGTGCGGGATCATTTGCGAGAGGCGATCAGGCAATACAAACAAAAAGAGGTCGGGATCAGCGAAGCACAACTCGCCGCTTTGGACTTTGACTTTTCGGTGGACTCGGTGGTTTCTGGCCCCAAAGAAGAAAAGCGTGGCAGTGAAATGATCGCGATGATAGTCGGACTAGTGATTTCGCTTTTGATGTATGTGCTGGTTGCAGCCTATGGCGGGATTTTGATGCAAGGGGTGATCGAAGAAAAAACCAATCGGATTGTGGAGGTGATGGTATCATCTGTGAAGCCATTTAAATTGTTATTGGGCAAAGTGCTAGCGATCGCTTCGGCGGGGCTTTTGCAATTTTTGATGTGGACGATTACCTCATACCTTTTGGTCTTTATCATGGGATTATTTGTCGTCGGCTCGATCGATCCGGAGCAAATCATGGCTACTCAAGGAGCAGGTACAGAGTTAGAGGCAGAACTCGCTCTGTCAGGTATGGAGAAGATGTTGGGCCAAATCGAGAATTTCCAATGGATGACCTTATTGTGGGCCTTTCCGATATACTTTTTGGGTGGCTTTTTCTTGTATGGTTCTCTCTTTGCTGCAGCGGGAGCGAGTGTTGATAATATTCAGGACGCCCAACAGTTAACCTTACCGATTTCCCTACCCTTATTGATTCCAACAATATTGGTGATGAATATCGTCCAGAGTCCTAATTCTACCTTAGCGGTAACGCTTTCGATGATCCCTTTTACCTCTCCCATGTCCATGTTGGTGCGGCTGTCCACCACTGAAGTACCTACTTGGCAGATATTGGTTTCGATTTCGTTGTTGATTCTCGGGTTTTTGGGCTGTATTTGGGTCGCTAGCAAAATCTATCGTACAGGGATTTTGATGTACGGCAAAAAACCAGGCTTTAAGGAACTTTGGCGCTGGGTGAGATATTAGTTTTAGTCCGTTGTTTGTGGTCAGTAGTATATGTTATATACCTTCTGACTTCTTTCAATGTACCAGCGGTTTGCAAACCGCTGGCTACCCCTTAACTTTGCCCGCTATGGACAAAGACTGGAAAGATCAACTAACGCAAATACTTGACCGTCTCGGCAAATTGGAGCATAAATACACTGGTATGGGCCAGGATATGCTCTCCTATTTGGATGGCCTTTACTACTCCAATGGACTCAATTATTGGGAATATATTCACCTCGACAGCTTATTGGGTCTACAAACCCCCCGAACTCCCTTCAAGGATGAAATGATTTTTATCATTTATCATCAGATTTCGGAGTTGATGTTCAAGCTTTGCCAACACGAAATTATCAGTCTCACTGAGCCTCGCGGCGATGAAAGTGAATACCTCAAGCTAGCAGATTGGCATAAGCGAATGGCGCGTATCAATAACTACTTTCGCCATCTTAGCAACAGCTTCGATATCATGATGAGCGGCATGGATATGGAGGAGTTTCGCAAATTCCGTATGGCCCTCTTACCCGCAAGTGGATTTCAGTCAGCGCAATTTCGTCAGATTGAAATCATGAGTACAGATCTCCAGAATTTGATCCGTAATGAGAAAGCTCCTGATAGCAAGGATTCAATATCTGCTCGCTATCCCTTCCTTTACTGGAAGCAAGGTGGGATAGACCTCGAAACTGGGGACAAAACCCTCACTTTGCGTGAGTTTGAAGCAAAATATGATGAAGCCTTGGTACGGCTGATCGAAAAGTACCAAACCCAAAACCTTGCCCATCTTTACCAAACGGCTCCACCCGAAGTCAAAGCGGACCCAAAGCTCAAGGAGCAGCTGCGCGAATACGACCAATATGTCAATGTTTATTGGAAACTTAGTCACCTTTCGGCTGCAGCCAAACACTTGATGCGTGATGGCGATCAAATTGATGCTACTGGTGGGACCAATTGGCGTACATTTTTGCCGCCTCGTTTTCAGCAAATTACTTTCTTCCCAGATCTATGGACTGAAGAAGAACACTCAGAGTGGGGACGAGCCGCAGTGGTAAAAGAATTTAATAAGCACGTCTCTAAAAGCTGGATGAAACCCGAATGAAGCAATACTTAGCTCATCTCGCGCTATTGGCGGTGGGATTGATTTATGCATTGAATTACTTCATCGCCAAAGATCTATTTGCGGTGGTGCCTCCTCTGGGAGTTGTGGCGATTCGTTCTATCGCAGCGCTTGTTTTTTTCTGGCTTATCCAATTGCTTTGGATACGTGAAAAGATTCAAAGCCGCAAAGACTACCTCCGTTTGTTTATCTGTGGGATGTTAGGCGTAGCCCTCAATCAGATTTTTTTCTTTTCCGGTCTCGACCGAACGCTTGCCGTCAATGCCTCTGTCTTGATGACTACTACACCTGTGTTTGTCTTTTTTGTAGGCATTGTCATGAAGGTGGAACAACTCACGGCCAAAAAGATCCTCGGATTAGGTCTCGCTGGGGTAGGAGCTGTATTATTGATTTTAGGGGGTAGAGAGCTTACTTTCAATCAAGATACTGTGATTGGAGACCTCATGGTCATATTCAATGCCTTGGTTTATGGTCTCTATCTTGTGCTTGTACGCCCCTTGGTGCAACGCTATCATCCGATGACCATTATGGTCTGGGTTTTTACTTTCGGAGCGATGCTTATGATACCGCTTGGCTTACCTTCTTTACTCCCGCTTGACTGGGCCAGTCTACCACAACCCGCAGTCTGGGGAATCGTATACATAGTATTGTTTACAACCATAGGTGCATACAGTTTAAATGCAATTGCGTTAAAGAAAGTCCCCAGCTCTACGGCGGGGATATATATATACCTTCAACCAGTATTGGTCAGTGTTTTGGCTTTCTTTTTGCTGGAAGATGGCGTGAGCCTAGAAGAGCTTACCTTTATCGCGATGGTCTTGATTGGTGTCTACTTAGTTTCATACAAAAAAAGCCCTGATTAAAAAAGTAGCAATCGATTCTTCCAAAGATTATCTTTGGTAAAGAACCGGAACCGATCAGTTATGTCCTGATTGTCATAGACGGAACCTTATATGCAGGAATTTTTCGACCATAATGAATTTGAGGAGCAGGAAGCCCAGCGGAGTGCTACTGAGTTCGAAAACCGCTTGCGCAATAAAGAGATGTATTTTATCGACCTGATAAAGGTGGATGAAATCTATAATTATTACCTCTCTCTTGGAGAACTTCGAAAAGCGACTCAATTGGTGCGCTTCGCTCTCCAGACTCATCCCACCAGCGGTGAACTATACTTTAAACTAGCTCGTCTAGAATATGAACTTGGCAAGTTTGATCCTGCCATTGCGCATATGGACACGGCTTTACAGTATAGTCCTCTGACTCCCGATTACGTTTATTTTCAGTCCGATCTCTTGGCCCGGCGGGAACGATTTGTTGAAGCAATCGACCAACTCAAGCAATTGTTGTTGATCACCGATCGCCCAGCAGAAGTTTATATGCAGATGGGCAATGTCTCACAGATTTGTGGAGAGATCGACGAAAGCCAGGCCTACTATGAAAAGGCACTGGAAATACAGCCCGATTTTGAGGATGTCTTGTACGAGCTTGGTTTCTTACTCGAATCTGATGATCGACATGATGAAGCGATTATCCTATATCAAAGCTTCCTCGATGAGTATCCTTATACCCATCTGGCTTGGTACAATATGGCTGTGCTTTATCAGAAGCAAGGCAATTTTGAGCGCGCGATAGAAGCCTTAGACTTTGCCATCGTCATCGAAGACAATTTCGCTCAAGCATATCTCAACAAAGGAGAGCTTTTGCTCGACTTGGGCCAGACGCAAAAAGCCTTACAGGTATTTTTAGAAGCAAACTCGGTTCGAGAAGATGATATTCCCACGCTTTATCATTTGGCAGAATGCTATGAGAGTTTGGAAATGTATCACGATGCCCAGCGATATTATAAATATGTTACCAATTTAGACCCTGACTATATAGACGCTTGGGTGGGTATGGCTTTTTGTCTAGAGCGTCGCGAACGCTTTCTTGAAGCCATCCATTATTATCAAAAAGCATATCACCTCGACGAAGAAAATGCTGATCTCTGCCTCTCCATTGCAATCTGCGAATACAAGCTTGGTAACCGGCATTCAGCCTATTCGTTCCTTGAAAAGGCCGTAAGCTATGCTCCATCTGACCCTCATATCTGGCATGATTGGTCTGAGTTATTGTTTCAACATGGCAACTTCACTGGCGCGATCACCTATCTTGAAGAGGGGATTAAGATCAATCCCGGCCTTGCCGAACTCTACTATCAATGCTCCGCTTATTGTTATGAAGCGGGTATCCGTAGTAAAGGAGAGATTTATCTTGAAAATGCGCTGCTGTTAGATTTTGACCGCCATGAGTTTCTCTACCAGATGGCGCCTTCACTCAAAGGAGACAAGCGCATCGAAATGATCATTCGGCAGTATAAGTAGAGGGCTAAGCTTATGCCTCGAAATATAGCTTCTATACATGCTGATCTACGAGGATCATATTTCCATCTGGATCTAGGAGCATAAAACTGGCTGGCCCAGCAGTATTTTCATCTGCTTCACTTTCTAGTTGCAGTCCTGCTTGCTTCAATTCTTTTTGAATCGCTCTGACATCATCAAAATTCTCGACGAGATTGGCATCAGTATCCCAACCAGGATTGAAAGTCATGATGTTATTTTCGAACATACCTTGGAAGAGTCCAATTAAAGAACTCTCGTTTTTCATGATCAGATAGTTCTTCTCCATCTCTCCGGCAAATACCGTGAAGCCCAATTTTTCATAAAAGCTTTTAGATAGGGCGAGGTCTTTGACGCTGAGGCTAATTGAAAATGCTCCTAGTTTCATATTATTCCCACTGGGTATTAGGCTTGATTAAGACTTTCAAGGATGGCCCGATTTAGGATTCCTTTCGCAGTCATTATAAGGAGAAGATAAAAAGCTTTTGGGAAATGATGCAAATTAAGCTCTGGCCTTAATGCTAAACGCTTAGTCCCATATCATAATATAGGACTAAGCGTTCCGCGAATAGCGGTAGATCTGCAAAAAGCAAATAACCTACTGTAGGTCTGCTTTAGTAGGGATATCGTTGTGATGCCATTTGTGTTGGACGACTCCATCCTGAAGCAAGACATAACCCGGATGAGAGCGAACGATCGTTTTGAGGACGGTTGCGTCTTGCGCTACAATACTGAGATCGCCAGTCTTATAATCTGCTTGAAAAGCTTTGATGTCGCGACTGAGTGAACTGGTATTGATTGCCACCTGGATATTGCTGCCTTCTAAGCTTTTGACCAAGGCCATCATCTCAGCTAATGCTTCGGGTTCGGCTTTTGCGAAGTTCTCAACGACGATCATCATGGTACGACCGCTAAACATATCGAATTCGGCGCCTGCATAGAAGATCGGGTCCCAATCCTTGCACTTTGGATAGCCTTCAGGGCCAGGAACCGTCGTACAAGTTTGGAGATCGACGCCTACTTTATATGCGCGATAATCGACCAGAGGCAAATGCTCATGACAATAAAAGGAGTAAATACCCGTAATCACGAATATGCCCCCTACTATCCAATTGACTAGTTTGGCATTGGGAAATGGGAAGGTGAATTTGCGAGTCAGGAAGATCGGAATGAGCATAGCCGTGAGGATGATGTCTTTGACAAAAGACTCCCAAGGCTTAATCTTGAGCGCATCGCCGAAGCAACCACAATCCGTTACTGAGCCTGTAACATGCGACCATCCTGTCAAGAAGGTGAAGAAGAGCATCATCCCTAATGCTAACCAAGCCGTCAGATTCATGCGCCATCCGAGCATGATCGCAAATGCCAAAGCGACCTCAAATACGGAGATAAACCAGGCCATCGGAGCTGCAAAGGGAACAAAGAAGTTGAAGAAACCTTGTAAAAAGGGCCAGGCTGCGCCGAACACTAAAAAGTATTCTTCTAATTTATAGCCAAAACCGATATAGTCATTGGCTTTGACATAGCCTGAATAAAGAAACAATAGACCGATCAAAATTCGACAGACCAATATCAATGGTCTAGAGATCGGTAAAAACTTCAAGTCAAAGCTCTTTTGTTTGAACCATTCGAAGAGGAGAGCTACCAATGTGGCGATGCCAACGCCAGCGTAGATAAGTCCGATAATCTGATAAGAGGTCATATATATTATTATTTCGCGTTGGCCTCGGCCATTTTGATCAATACAAATACTGCATAATTGAGCATGTCGATGTAATTGGCATCGACTCCTTCGGAAACTTGCACGGCCCCATCATTGTCTTCCATCTGCTTGAGTCGGTTGATTTTCATCAAGATCAAGTCGGTGATAGAAGAGATTCGCATTTTGCGCCATGCTTCACCATAGTCATGATTTTTGCGTTCCATGGTCTCAAAGGCCCATTGGACATTTTGCTCATATGCGACACTTAGTGTCTCGATATCTGCCATTTGCAGATTGAGATCTTGGCGGGTGACCGCTTGATTTTTGAATAAGATCAGCGCAATCACGCAATAATTGACGATAGCGATAAATTCTCCATGTTCGTCTTCGCCTACTTTGTTGATACCGGTCTCTTGCAGAGAACGTATCCTCTCAGCTTTGATCAAGATTTGATCGGTAACTGATGGTAAGCGTAAGATAGTCCATGAAGGACCATAGTCAGCCGCCTTTTTTAGAAATAAAGTGCGGCAAGTTGCGATGACTTCGTGATATTGACGGGCGGTTTTCTCCAAAATTTCCCAATTTGAACGCTAAATTAACAAACGACACCTTAGCTTCAAACTAATAAATTAGTTAATGCGCTTAGCCTTTACGTCTAATCCCCAGCTTTCACTCAATTGTCGAGGACGCTTATTGAGTCTTGTCGAGCCTAAAATCATGGGGATCTTAAACCTGACACCAGATAGTTTTTCGGATGGTGGGCAGTACAATCATTTAGATAGAGCGATAGAGAGAGTCGGGGAGATGATTGAAGAAGGAGCAGACATCATTGATATTGGTGGATATTCGTCTCGTCCATATGCAGATGATGTGAGTCCTCAAGAAGAGTTAGATCGAATCGGAGGAATAGGGGAAGCTATCCTGAAATTTTTCCCTGAGACTTTATTATCGGTGGATACGTTCCGCGCAGCGGTGGCAAAAAATATGCTCGATCTAGGCGCACATATCATCAATGATATCTCTGGAGGACAGCTAGATGAAGAGATGTGGAACACTTTATTACATTTTGGAGATGTTCCTTACATACTGATGCATATGCAGGGTAAACCAGAGAGTATGCAAGAAAATCCTCATTATGCGAACGTTTTGCAAGAAGTGCAGGAATGGTTGGTAAAGCGAGTGCAGGAGGCGAGGGAAGCGGGCTTAATAGATATTGTGATTGATCCAGGCTTTGGTTTTGGAAAGCAGCTGGTGCATAATCATCAGATATTGGGCGGTCTAGAACATCTGGTTAGAACCAACGTTCCGGTATTAGTAGGGATCTCTCGTAAGTCGATGCTTTACAAATTATTTAAGACTACACCAGATGATGTGTTAGAATTGACCAGTGCTTTGCATTTGAAAGTATTGGAGAAAGGAGCGCATATCTTGCGGGTGCATGATGTGAAAGCGGCGAAAAGAATTAGCGAGTTGTACCTTTATCAGAAGGAAAATGGAATTATTCACGATTGGGATCGTAACAGTTAGATTGGTAGATGTCTTGGACATCGCTATCGTGACCTTTTTATTTTATAAACTCTACGAGTATTTAAGAGGGAGTCTCGCGGTGCGGGTGACGAGTGTGATCTTGGCTACTTTCTTTATGTGGAAGGTAGTTGACTTGTTAGACTTACGCTTACTGACTACAATACTAGACGCTGTGTTGGGATTAGGTGCAATAGCGGTAGTAATTATTTTTGCCCCTGAGATAAGACAATTTTTAGCAGTAATCAGTAAAAACACCTTCCTCGATCGAATATTGCAAAGGGTAGGGGAGCGAGTCGATGCCACGACTGCTTATAGAGAGATATTAGAATCATTGAAAGATATCCGGGCGAAGGGAGAAGGAGCCTTGATCGTGATTCGAGGAACCAATAATCTGGCTGAGATAGAATCAACTGGAGAGCAGCTGGATGCCAATATCACGAGTCGTTTGATTTATTCTATCTTCCAGAAAGAGAGCCCGTTACACGATGGTGCGATGATCATTGCCCATAATAAAATCACCTCTGTACGATGTATTTTGCCTGTCAGCGAGAGCTCACAACTTGCACCAGAGTTGGGTTTACGGCACCGTGCAGCCTTAGGATTATCAGAAAGAAGTGACGCGATGGTAATCGTTGTGTCAGAAGAGCGTAGAGAGCTTTCGTTGGCATTTCAAGGGGAGCTGACTAGAGGAGTTGATTATCAGGAGGTAGAGGAGCGTATGTTACACCACCTTAATCGGTCAACGATACAAGCAACAAGCAATTGAGTGAATTAATAGGAACTATCGCTGTAGAAGGAATCAAAGTATTTGGTTATCACGGTGTATATGAGCAGGAGCGGCAGGATGGGAACGACTTTGTAGTGGATGTTTACCTGAAGACAAATATTTTTCGTTCGGCATATACTGATCAACTAGAAGATACGTTAGACTATCAACAGGTGTATGAAATTGTCTTGTTGGAGATGAAAAACCCAGCAAAACTACTTGAACATCTGGCCTACCGTATAGCGCGGCAGATAAGCAAAAATTTCCCCAACATACTATCGTTACGGATCAAAGTAACCAAATTGAACCCACTAGGGATGACTCATTGTAAGCAGACTTTTGTAGATCTGCTATTTGATGATGAGGCCCTTAAAATGGTGTAAGTTATTGGCAATAAACCATTTGCTAGCAGCTATTTTGGGTACTTGTTTTGGACTTAGTAAAAGGGCATTCTTATTTGTAAAAGATGAATTATTGCTTACCTTTGCGGCGCTCCTGTACTTATTTCCCTTTACCAGAAGGCGACGTGGCCGAGTGGCTAGGCAGAGGTCTGCAAAACCTTTTACAGCGGTTCGAATCCGCTCGTCGCCTCTCATTGCTTCAAAGGCAATGGATGGCACACACCGTTAATTCTTAGTACGGTATCTAGACGCCAGGTAAGGTTATTACCATTCCTGTTAGATTCCCTACCGTTCATTACATCATTTGTACAATTCCCTTACCCCCTCTTGAATTCCGCTGTGATTCAGACTTACTTACATCGGTGATTCGGAAAATGAGGAGGAAGGCGATCTTTGGAGTAGCTAAATATTTTTATAGAAGGGAGAGTATCCTTGTCTGGATACTACAATTTTATTTAATAGCTAATCATATTAGTTAGTGGGATAAATATAGAATCTATGTTTATCCATTGATTGCCAAGCAATTTTGCTGGCAGGAAATTTGTACGTAAACATTATAACTTAAATATAAGTGGACCCCCATTCACAAGTTCTCTTTAGCCAATTTCGAAAACATAAAAGTCATTTAACTGGAAGGAAGTATATGAAAAATTTCAAACATCTCCTTTTGCTGATGTTCCTTGGCTCTATCGTTCTTACCGGTTTTGCCCAGGTAGTGAGCGAAGATCCAAACGACTACCGCGAACGAGATCAACAATCACTGCAAGATTTTCAGGAAGGCAATGTAGCCTTTCCCCCAAAACCCCGTAACCAATTGTCTATTGGTGTAAAAGGAGGCCTATCTACCGTTGCTGGAGATGTTGCCCCTCAAGCAGACGGAGGTTTTGCTCTCAATGTGCGTAAAGCACTCGGACACGCTTTTTCGGTTCGCTTACACCTAGGTTTAGGTAGCGCAACTGGATTGAGCTACCAATCTGCCAAAGGTTATGCAGGTCATGCTAACCCTTGGGATTTAAATTACCGCAAACCATTAGGCGGTCCCGAAAATGCTCCGCGCATTTTCTACAATTTCCAAATGCGTTATGGCGATGTGGGAGTTGAAGGTGTTGTGAACTTAAACAACATCAACTTTTACAAAGAGACTAATAAGTGGAATATCTATGCTGCTTTAGGTTTCGGTGCAATGGGTTATAACGTGAAAGTTGATGCCCTTAACGCTTCAGGCGGAATCTATGAGTTTGGCAGCGTAGAAGCTATCGACATTAATCAAGGTGATGCCTTAGGTATTGAAGGACGTAGAGATCGTATTGCTGCTCTCAAAGGTCTTTTAGACGGAGAGTATGAATCTCTTGCTGAAGGCCATGCTGATGAGCAAGGCTTTACCGTAAGCGGTGATCCATATGTGATCAACCCTTATATCTCTGGAGCTTTAGGTCTTCGTTACCGTGTCGCTTCTCGCGTAGAGCTTGAGCTTGAGCATCGCTTCGTTCGTACAAACGACGATTTGATGGATGGTCAGCGCTGGCAAGAACATGGTGGCCCAGGAGAGTCTGTACTTACCCGCGATATGGACATGTACAATCTTACTAGCCTCGGTATCCACTTCCGTCTTGGAAAAGGAGTTGAGTCTCTATGGTGGCAAAATCCTGTTAGTGGCATCTACTCTGATATCGCTGACACTAAGAAACTTGTCAACAGCTTGACTGAAGACACTGATGGAGATGGTGTCCCTGATCTTTATGATAAAGAGCCTGATACGCCAGAAGGTTCTCCTGTCGATCCTTCCGGACGTGCATTAGATAGCGATCGCGATGGTATTCCTGATACTGAAGATGCTGAGCCATTTTCTTCTCCAGGTGTTGATGTAGATGGTAGTGGCCGCGCTATGGATAGCGATAATGACGGTGTACCTGACGCTTATGACAAGGAGCCTAACTCTCCTCCAGGCATGTACTATGATGCCAAAGGGGTAGCGATTGTATTCCCTGCTACTGAAAGCAACAACGTTGATCAAGCTTGTCTCCTACCGATCATCTACTTTGATCTGGACCGCGACAATATCAAGCCTGATTTCTACCCAGAGCTTTACTACATCGCTCAAGTGATGCGTTCTAATCCTGATCTTAAGGTTAGCTCAGTAGGTCATACTGATAATCGCAACACTGACTCTTATAACCAAGACCTCTCTATGCGTCGTGTAAACAATGCCGTTGACTTTCTCGTCAATACTTATGGCATCGACCGCGACCGCTTCGTTACTGCTTACAAAGGTGAAGAAGTACCACAAATCGGTGATCTTCCTGATAATCGTAGCAGCCGTAAGCTAGAGCCTCTACACTATGTAAACCGTCGTGTTGAGTTTGAGTGTATCAAATAAGCGTTAAGCTTTTAAAAGATATCGTGAAGGTGCGGCTGGCAAGCCGCACCTTCTTTTTTTATGTAAACTGCGCTTTCTTTTTTTGCAGCCCCTTCTTCGTATATTTGATCATAGCCTATGAATACCCTCTTTTTGATCAATCCTGGATCAGGCCGTAAGCGCGATGCTGATCAGACTGAAGCACTGATTCGGGAGGTTTATGCGCAAGAAGAGCGGCCCGTACAAATCCAAAGGATCGATTTTGACCGCTTAGATGCGATACTCGATGAAGCAGAAGTCAGCGGCGTTCAAAAAGTGTTTGCGGTAGGAGGAGATGGTACAGTCAATGCTCTGGGAGCAAAAATGCGATATCGCAACCTCCAATTAGGTATTATCCCCAAAGGTTCTGGCAATGGCTACGCACGTAATCTGGGCTACTCTGTCAATACTCGTCTCGCTATCCGCCAATCAGTAGACGCCCAATCTATCACGGTGGATACGGGCATGATGAATGAAACTCCCTTTCTCAATGTCGCTGGAGTAGGATTGGATGCAGAGGTCGCTCATGCCTTTTCTCTGGGCAAAAGTCGAGGCTTTGGCCCTTATATTAGGCGTTCGGCTGAAAGCCTCCTCCAACTACAACCGCAAGACTATGAACTTGAGATAGATGGTGAAATCCATCAGTTTGAAAAGATCATCGGCATCGTCATCGCCAATGGTACCCAATTTGGCTATGATGCCAAAGTCAACTCCCACGCGAGTCTCAATGATGGTTTTTTTGATCTATTGGTGGTAAGAAAATTTCCGCTAGTCAAAACGGCGATGATCGTGAGCAAAATGTTTGGCGGAAGATTTCAAGATTCAAATTATGTAAAAGTGTTTCGGGCCAAAAATATTGATATCCGCCGGGCAGAGCCGGGTTATGCTCAAGTAGATGGCGAGCCTTTTGAAACGGGGACCGATATTACAATCCGTATACTCGAAAACAGCTTGAAGGTATTGCTGCCCAGCACCTTGACTGATCAGAAGATCCAATCACTTTAGAATTTCCAACACTTAATCTCAATTTCCAAGGCTAAAGTATAGGCTCCTTTTTTGGGCTTAGACCTTGGGCAATGATTTTGCCGCTTCGCGGAACGCTAACTACTAACTACTGGAAATTGGATATTGACAAGCAGCATTCTACATTTACCCTGTGTTTTTACTCAAACGCATATTGCAAGGTTTATTGGTGATATGGGGCATCGTGAGCCTCCTATTTTTGATCTTCTATACCCTGGGAGACCCTGTCCAATATATGGTGGGTGATAAAGCAGATGCTGAGACTCGAGCGGCGATTAGTAAGCGTTTTGGCCTGGATAGACCTCTTTACGTACAGTATGGCAAATACCTAAATCAACTTTCACCGATAGGGATGAAGGAGGATGATGTCGGTTTTGGGTTCAAGTCTCCCAGTTTGGGACGCTCATATCAGACCAATCAGCCTGTGATGGCGTTGTTGAGGCAACGCTTAGAAGGTACGATCATACTAGCGACCGCAGCAATGTTTCTGGCTGCATTATTAGGCATTGGATTAGGCATATTGGCTGCTTTACGCTACGGTACTTGGGTTGACAAAAGTATCCTTTCTTTTTCGGTCTTGGGGATATCAGCTCCTTCCTTTTTTATAGGGGTCTTGGTCGCTTGGATTTTTGCGGTGAAACTGAGGGAAATTACAGGCCTCAATATCAGTGGACATTTCTTCGAAGAAGACGTTTTTTCGATGGGGCGTCATATCATTTGGCGAAATCTTTTTTTACCCGCTTTGTCTCTGGGAATCAGGCCTTTGGCAGTGTTTATTCAGTTGACTCGTAGTAGTATGCTGGATGTCTTACAGTCAGACTATATTCGTACGGCTAAGGCCAAAGGACTTTCAGCTCGGAGGATTAGATTGGGACACGCTTTGCGGAACGCTTTGAACCCTGTTTTGACCTCAGCAACGGGCTGGTTTGCTTCGCTATTGGCGGGCGCCTTTTTTATCGAATATATTTTTGATTGGCAGGGCATTGGGAAACTCACCATTGATTCCCTCAATACCAAAGATTTTCCCGTAATCTTGGGTAGCGCGATTTTTATCGGCTCTGTCTTTGTCGTCGTGAGTATACTGACCGATTGGTTGTACCGAGTATTAGATCCTAGAGTCCGATTACGATGAATAGACGCCTATTGTCCATCATATTGTTTGGGATGAGCCTTTCTTTTGGGAGCTGTGAATTTGACAATGATGTCCAGTATATCCCAGAGCCTATCGCAGCTTATTGGTTAATCGAAGATGAGCAAGACAGTGCCTTAAGCCTCCTCAAAATCTTAGCCGATGACGCACTACTTTGGAATTATGAAACTAGTTTAGGTTTCACCGCCAATGAGATCTCGGATATGGACCTTTGGGGCAATGAATTAGCTCTCGGTAATGCTAACGAGCAAAAGATTTTGACGTTCGGCTTGCCGGACGAAGAGCTCCTCGCCACCAATAATACAAGCCCACTCAACCCTCACTTCCTCGCTCTAGGAGAAACCCGCCTAGCGGCTGTAGATACGAGTGCTCATAAGATCATCTGGATCAATCGTGAGGATGGCAGCATGATTACTGATACACTTGAAGGGCGAGTCGAGGGCTTACACTATATGACTCCCTACTTCTTTCTGCTTGAAGACAGCATTCGCTTAAAAGTCTGGGAGGAAAATACTCTCAGTCTGGTCGAAAACACATTGTTCCCCGCGCCGGTTGATGAGATCATCAGACGAGAACTGATCAGTCGGATACAATTTATCAGTGTTGAGGGAGCTGTGAATACGCTATATTCTTGGGATTTTGGGCCACAAGTATTAGAAGTCATTGGACCGGTAGCATTTAATAAGATCGAACATTCACCTTACCGCCGCCAAGAGACGGGAAGAGAATGGCTGGTTTCGGTTGAGTTGAGGGGGGATGCGTTGCCCCGTCCGGGGATAAAGCCCGTGGAAAATTATAGCACAGACTTCTTTAGTGCGCAATTATATTATCAAGATCGAGACTCATTGTGGGGAGTAGATTTGCCCACCCAGGTGGAACGCTTCCTCGCGCCTTTTCCTTATCAAGTCAAACAAAGTCGATTTTATCCCTAGTTTGGATTTGCTAGGCTAAATAGCCTAAGCATTTGTCCCATGAATTTTGTTATTTTGCAAGCCCTCTGACATATTTTGCTTGGCAGAGATCAAGGACTTAAATCATTAATTCAATGGCAAGTACTTCCGATATCCGTAATGGATTGTGTTTTAAATACAATGGAGTTATCTACGCAGTAGTAGAGTTTCAGCATGTGAAGCAGGGGCGCGGCAGTGCTTTTGTCCGGGTTAAGATGAAAAGTCTCACCACTGGTAAAGTGATTGAGCAGTCTTTTAATACCAGTACGAAGATCGATGATATTAGAGTGGAACGTAGAGTGTTCCAATATCTATATGAAGAAGGGGATAACCTTGTCTTTATGGACAATGAGACCTTTGAGCAGATTTATATCGGTAAGGTGATGATTGATCATCTCGATCTACTCGATGAAGGCGAAAGTTGTGAAGTGCTCTTCAATACCGAAGATGATCAACCTTTGCAGGTCGAAATGCCTAAATATGTCATTCGGGAGATTACATATACCGAGCCAGGCCTTAAAGGTGACACTGCTACAAACACACTAAAACCGGCTGAAATCTCGTCTGGAGCCGAATTGCGTGTACCTCTCTTTATCAATACTGGCGATAAAATCAAGATCGATACTGCCTCACGTTCTTACGTAGAACGCGTCAAGGCATAAGTTTCGCTTTCCCCCGCTATCCAACCTTTATTATATGGAACTCAAGGAAATTCAGGAGCTGTTAAAGCTCGTCAATCGTACTAACCTCACTGAGGTTGAGATCGAAAAAGGTGATTTTAAAATCAAAATGCGTCGCAAGTCTCCGGAAAGCAACGTAATCTATACAACACAGCAGACAGTAGCTCCTGTTGCAGCCACATTGGCTCCAGCACCAGCCCCACAGGCTGTGAGTGAAGCTCCTCAAGAGACAGCAGCTCCGGCTCCTAAAGCTGAGACTAAGGAAGAAAAAAGCAATCTGATCGAGTTCAAATCACCCATGATTGGAACCTTCTATCGCGCTTCTGGTCCTGATGTTGATGTCTTTGTCAAGGTCGGAGATCATGTCGAAAAAGGTCAAGTTGTCTGTATCGTTGAAGCCATGAAACTCTTCAACGAAATTGAATCAGAATTCTCTGGTAAAATTGTTAAAATAATGCTCGAAAATGCTCAACCTGTTGAGTATGATCAAGTTTTATTCCTCATCGATCCAAACGGTTAATAGATCCTTTGAATACTTTTATATGTTCAAAAAGATACTCATTGCTAATCGCGGCGAGATTGCGCTAAGGGTTATTAGGACTGCTCGTGAAATGGGCATTCACACTGTAGCCGTTTTTTCTACCGCAGATAAAGATAGTTTACATGTTCGCTTTGCTGATGAAGCCGTCTGTATTGGCCCACCTTCGGGCAAGGATAGCTATCTCAGTATGGCAAATATTATCTCAGCAGCCGAAATAACAGGGGTAGATGCTATCCACCCAGGTTATGGTTTTCTCGCTGAGAACGCTGAGTTTTCACAACTATGTGAAGATCACGGGATAAAATTCATTGGCCCCAAAGCGGGAGTCATCAACTCTATGGGCGACAAAGCTACCGCCAAGGAAATGATGATCAAGGCGGGCGTGCCTGTTGTGCCCGGTTCTGATGGCTTATTAGCCTCACTTGAGCAAGCATTAGAAGAAGGGGAAAAAGCTGGCTATCCAATCCTTCTCAAAGCTACTGCCGGTGGTGGTGGTAAAGGGATGCGCAAAGTCTTCAATCCTGATGAGATGGAAGACGCTTGGAACTCCGCCCGTACCGAATCTGGAGCAGCCTTTGGTAACGATGGCCTCTATCTAGAAAAATTTGTCGAAGAACCTCGCCACGTCGAGATTCAAATTATGGCTGACCAACATGGTAATGTCTATCACCTCGGTGAACGCGACTGTACCATCCAGCGACGCCATCAAAAATTAGTGGAAGAATCTCCTTCACCAGTCGTAACGCCTGAAATTCGCGAACGAATGGGAACCTCTGCTATCAAAGCGGCTTCTTTTGTTAACTATGAAGGTGCCGGTACCGTCGAGTTTCTCTTTGATAAGCACGGCGAATACTTCTTTATGGAGATGAATACTCGTATCCAAGTAGAGCACTGTGTTACTGAAGAAATCTTTGATGTCGATCTTATCAAAGATCAGATCCGTGTCGCTGCTGGAGAAGAATTAACCGAAGGCTATCAAATGCTGCCTCATCGCCACGCGATGGAGGTTCGTATCAATGCCGAAGATGTATTCAACGACTTTCGTCCTAGCCCCGGCAAAATTCAATATTTTCACAAGCCCGGTGGCCATAAGGTACGAGTCGATACGCATGCTTTTTCTGGCTATGTGATTCCTCCATATTATGATTCCATGATCGGTAAACTCATCGTTACCGGTAGCACGCGAGAAGAAGCAATCGCCAAAATGTCGCGCGCACTGGAAGAATTTATCGTCGAAGGTGTCAATACCACCATCCCTTTTCATAAGCAGTTAATGAATGATGAAAAGTTCAGATCAGGTATCTATGCGACTGATTTTCTTGAAAATTTTGAAATAAAACCTGAATAGGGTTCTATATACGAATTGATAATTTACTAGCCCCAAGGCATTGCCTTGGGGCTTTCTATTTTCGTATGCCTTATTCAATTTCTATCTGCATTCCCACTTCTAAGAGTGGAATCAGTTCCTCAAGATCAGCGTTCCTCAGCGAGATACAGCCCAAAGTCCAATTCATGCGTTCGTCAATGGCGTAATCATAGCCTTCAGGTACGCCATGAATCCCAATCTCTCCTCCGATACTGGCATCCTGAGTGATTTGTCCGGCGGCTTTAGCAGCTTTGTGTTTGGCCCATGATGCCTCGTTGGGATAGTCAAGCCAGATAAAATAACGCCACTTCGCATGATCGTAATGCGCCCGTACCTTAAAACTACCTTCCGGAGTCCGTCGATCTCCTTCCTGCAACTTATCGTTGACAGGATCTTTGCCAAAAACTACCGCATACCGCTTGAGTTTCATTGTATCATAACGGACTTCGAGATAGTAGTCTGCTTTGTTGATGTAAAAACTGACTGGTTTTCCCTCCAAGCCTTTGGCGATCATGATTTCTTGTAGACTAGGGATTGCTCCGGCCTCTACTTGCTGCTGACTAGATTGATTAGCTGGTGCACAAGCCATCAAAAGGCTGAAAAAGAGCATTAAAAAGGACATATAAGATCGATCTATGGTTTTCAAAGTCGCTTGTTTAGACGGTAGTTGCCGTAGCTAAGGGCTTGCTCTGCATCTGCCAATAATTGCGATGACCTTGAGGTCTGGCCTTGATGATATTGGATCAGCTGCGCGGAACGCTTATAAAACAATACTCCTCGATAGATTCTCTTCTCATCAAATTCCCCATTCAGTAAAGCATAGCCTGCGTGCTGATAGGAGAGGATCAATTCTTCTAGATTCTGCTCTGTAGGATGGAAATGGTAGGCGCGGGTATAGCTGACAATCGCTTGGCCATCTTGATTGAGCCGCTTATAAAAGCATAGTTTGTCTGTAAAAGGGTAGGGGCGTTCAGCAGAGCTATTGAGGTAGTAGGTATTAGCCGCTTCGCGGAACGCTTTCATATCTATGGGCCACTCTGTCATCTGCCAGATCGGATCGGCTGGCAAGTGGGTCTTTAGCATCTTATGTGGGGAGTCTAAGATGTATTGTAAGGACAGTTTTGCTTGATATTGATAGACTCCTTCGATCTTCGCGACTCGCCCACTCCCCCAAGTCGCATCCAAAAATAAATATTGCCCATCTACTTTTACGATATTCCAAGAGTGGTTGACACTTTGCAGACCAATTGCATCCGCTGGCCCAAAACCTTTGGCATAGCCTTGAACAAAGTAACATTCCAAGCCAGCGAATGCTGCCATCTGCTGATAAAGTTTGGCGTAATCTTCACATACCCCTGCTTTGCTGAGTAATATATCTTGGGTGCTGGTCAGATAGCTCCCACTAATCGCCGATTCGACATCATAGTTGATGTTTTGAGCGATCCAATAGTAAAGGATCTCCGCCTTTTGACGTTCGTTGGCAGTCGCTCCGATGAGGTATGGGACCAACTCTGCGAGAACGATTGTGTCCGGCTGATAAGATTGGGCATGCTCATACAAATCTGAGTTGACTTGATCCAAAGCCCATAGACTCTGAGCCGTCCCAAGCAAAAACATAAGTCCCAAAACAATCTGTTTCATACAGCTTAGATCAAACTGCCACTTTCTTTCCATAATGCAAGGATCACAAAATGTTACAAATTTTTAGCGGGAGATAATAAGCGCACCTTATCAGACGTATTATCTATGAAGCAAGCGAAACCATCTTGTATTAAGCGCCTCTCTCCAAAGATATTGAGCTTGTCTTCTGCTTCCGCCTGACTCTTCGAGCCAGGTGTTTTGCATTTTACACTATTTGCCGCAAATTGAAGGCATGCGGTCATCTCAATACTCCCATCTTATCATTGGACTTTTGTTGCTCTGTGCAAACGCCTATCTAGGCTGGTGTGCATGGGACTCTCAAGACTTCCATGCACCCGATCAACTACTCTTTGGGCTGGGGGCGATAGGCTTATTTGTGGTCTTGAGTTTTGCTTCGGGCAAAATTGATCTGCCCGGCAGTCTAGTCGGTGGCTTGATCGCTTTGGGGATATTTGTTGGCGGCGGTTTTGAGGCCTTGGCGTTGCTTTTACTCTTTTTTGTGTTGGGGACTTTTGTCTCACATTGGAAGCGTTCTGCGAAGCAAGAGTTAGGTCTCGCCCAAGAAAACGAAGGCAAACGCTCGGTCAGACACGCTTTTTCCAATGGAGGGATTGCAGGGATGTGTGGCTTGTGGGCCTATTGCTTTCCGGAGCAAGCTCCTATCTATTTGGCCGCATTAGCGGCGAGTTTTGCGACAGCGATGGGAGATACTTTTTCGTCAGAGTTAGGCAATATTTACGGCCATCGCTATGTGGAGATTTTGACTTTTCGCCCAGGCGAACGTGGCCTCGATGGCGTCGTGAGCCTTGAAGGGACGCTAATAGGAGTAGGAGGAAGCTTATTGGTCGCCGTGATTTATGCTACCCTAGTCGGGAACGCTCAGTTTGTACTGCCGGTTTTATTGGCGGGTATTATGGGCAATTTACTTGACTCAGTTTATGGGGCTACGCTCCAGCGTCACGGCCTCCTCACCAATGACTCAGTCAATTTTATGGCAACGTTTTCAGGTGCTTTGATCGGGGGCGTCTTGGCCTTATATTTCCTTGTATGACGAATTTTGACTGAGACTTAGTCTTTAGTTTATTCCTCCCCCAGCCCCCTCCAAAGGGGGATATTGCTTCGCAGACCGTAGGTTATCCCCCTTTGGAGGGGGCTGGGGGAGGAAAAGGAAAAAAAGTCTAAGCTTACTAAGAAGTAAACTGATTAATGAACGCTTTTCTCTGTAGTCTGATCGCCTTGACGGCATTTAGCCCTCGACATTATATTTGTTACCAAACGTCCACTCCTCCTCAGATAGACGGCAAAAGTGAAGCCGTATGGGACTTGGTACCTTGGACCGAAAGCTTTGTCGATATAGAAGGCGAAGGCAAGCTTATTCCTCCTTATGACACAAGGCTCAAAATGCTCTGGGATGAGCAGGGACTTTATTTTTTGGCTCGTCTTGACGAACCGCATCTCCAAGCTTCGCTGACCGAATCCGAATCTGTCATCTTTCAAGACAATGATTTCGAAATCTTCATCGATCCTGATGGGGATACGCATCTCTATTACGAATATGAAATTAATGCCCTCGGCACCGAATGGGACCTATTGATGGTCAAACCTTATCGAGATGGCGGACCTGCGATCTCGGCTTGGGATATCGAAGGCGTACAATCTGCGGTTTATCTCGCTGGTACGCTCAATGATCCTAGCGATAGAGATCAGTATTGGCAAGTGGAGTTATTTTTTCCTTGGCGCTCTTTGGTAGAATGTGCCCCCGGCAAACGCATCCCTCGCGACCAAGACCAATGGCGCATCAATTTCTCGCGGGTGCAGTGGCAATGGGACGTTCGGCAAGGCCGCTACCACAAGAAAATCGACCCTGAAACAGGAAATCGATTCTCCGAAAACAATTGGGTCTGGTCGCCTCAAGGCAAAATCAATATGCATATGCCTGAGATGTGGGGCTATTTACAATTTTCTACTCAACAGGCTGGGCGTTCAGAGGTAACGTTCGTCGAAGACACCGATCAAGAGATCAAATCTCTATTACGACAATATTATCAACTGCAAAAAAACTATCTCGAAGAGAACGGTAGATATGCTGATAGACTCGAAATGTTGACTGATGGGGAAATCCCTTTAATAAAACTTCAAGCAAGTGCCCTGCAGTATGAATTCTTTAGCTACTCGTATGAAAAACGAGGGTATTGGTTTATCAATCAGCATGGCAAAATACACTTCCGACCATTATGAATAGACGATACGCACTCAAAAAACTAGGGCAAGCGGGTTTAGCTACCGCTGCTAGCCCACTGATATCATTAGACGATGTATTTGCCAATCGAGGCCAGCATTATGTGTGGCTTCATGGCGCCAAAGACAAATCCGAGGCAGATTGGACGAGCTTATTCCAACGTATCAAACAATCTGGTTTCAAGGGCATCCTGATCAATGCGGGGCCTGATTTATTGCGTAGGGTGATTCCATTGACCAAGGCGCAAGACTTGGAGATCCATGCTTGGATGTGGACGCTCAATCAACCCGGAGAGAAGGAATTGCAAAAGGAGCATCCTGAGCTTTATAGTATCAGTCGTGAAGGCAAGTCAGTTTTAGATGCCCCGCCTTATGTGGGCTATTATCGCTGGTTATGTCCCTCCCGCGGAGGAACGCTGGATTTTCTCCATCAAAAGGTCGCGAAACTATTGGCCATTGAAGGCTTGGATGGAGTGCATCTGGATTATGTCCGCTATTGCGATGTGATCTTGCCGAGAGGACTTTGGGATAAGTATGATTTGGTGCAAAAGGAAGAGTTACCCCCATATGATTATTGTTACTGTGAGGTGTGTCGCGATCGCTTTGAGGAGGCTTCGGGCTTAGATCCCGCTAAGATGGAAGATCCTAGTTCGAGCCAAGCTTGGAAGCAGTATCGTTACGATCAAGTGACTAGAGTAGTTAATGCAATTTCGGACCAAGTCCATGCTGAAAACTCGATGCTATCTGCGGCAGTATTTCCTTATCCAGATTTGGCCCGTAAACTAGTGCGGCAGTCTTGGGATAATTGGCGTTTGGACAAAGTCTTTCCGATGATCTATCATAGTTTTTATGAAGAGGGACTCAATTGGATCAAGCGTTCCACGGCTAGTGGTGTCAAGGATCTCGCTAATCGCTTCCCGCTTCACACAGGTTTATTTTTACCACCCCTACAAAACCCTCGAGATCTCCAGCGCGCGATTCTAAAATCTCGTCAAGGCGGAGCGGCGGGAGTTGCCATCTTTAATGGTGATAATCTAACGGATCAATATTGGGAACATTTGCAGGAAGCATTGTGGTGATCTGTATAGCGGATCAAAGGAATATTCTGTAATTTATAGTTTCGAATAAACTAACTACTGCCTACCAGATGAAAATCTTCGCCCATCGTTTGTTTGGGGGCGCGATTCTTATGGCTCTTATAGCCATGACAAGCTGTACTTCCTCACCTCAGGCTAATACTGAGGCAAGCTTGACTAGTCGCATCCCTAACAAAATAGATTTCAATTTTCACGTTCGCCCCATCCTTTCTGATCGTTGTTATACCTGTCATGGTCCCGACGAAAACAAAAGAGAAGCCGGTCTAAGATTAGACACTGAGGAAGGTGCCTTTACCGCCCTTGGCGAACAGGAGGACCGTTACGCTATCGTAAGAGGTGCCCCAGAAAAAAGCATGCTACTCGAACGGATTCATACGACTGATCCTGAGTTAGCCATGCCACCGCCTGAGTCCAATCTCAAACTCGAGGAGTATGAGGTCAAAATTCTCACCAAGTGGATTGAACAAGGTGCGGAGTGGAAGCGTCATTGGGCCTTTATCTCGCCTGAAAAGCAAGCCTTACCCAAAACTCAGCAACAGGATTGGCCGCAAAACGAGATTGATCATTTTGTGCTCGCCCGTCTCGAAGAAGAAGGCTTATCGCCTGCCGCTGCTGCCCCAAAAGAAAGACTGCTCCGTCGCCTGAGTTTTGACTTGACAGGATTGCCTCCAAGTACGGAAGATTTGGATACTTATCTCGCTGATCAAAGCCCCAAAGCCTACGAAAATGCCGTAGATCGCTTTCTCGCTTCGGACGCCTTTGGCGAACGCATGGCCTCAGAGTGGCTAGATGCTGCTAGATATGCAGATTCACATGGTTATCAAGACGACCTTGAGCGGACCATGTGGCCTTACCGCAATTGGGTGATTCATGCTTTCAATAGCAATATGCCCTACGATAGGTTTGCCACTTGGCAACTCGCAGGAGACCTATTACCTGAACCGAGCCTTGAACAAAGAATCGCTACCGGTTTCAATCGCAATCATATGATCACCCAAGAAGGTGGGGTGATCGAAGAAGAATATCGAGTCGAATATGTCGCGGATAGAGTGCAGACCTTTGGGACTGTCTTCCTCGGGCTGACTATGCAATGCTCCCGTTGCCACGATCATAAGTATGATCCGATCAGCATGAAGGAGTATTACGGTCTCTTCTCTTTTTTCAATAATGTGCCTGAAAACGGTAAGATTCGCTCTTATGGTGCTACCCCACTGCCTTACATCAAGGTGAGTAAAGCGGAACTTGAAGAAAAAGTCGCCTATATGAAGGGCCTAGAGTTCCCAAAGGACACGCTCGAATTGATGGTGATGGAGGAGATGGAAAAACCTCGTCAAGCCTATTTGCTCAATCGTGGTGCATATGATCAACACGGAGACTCTGTCAATCCTACCCTACCAGCTCAGATCATGGCCTTTGATGAGAGCTTTGAACAAAATCGTCAAGGGATGGCCAAATGGTTATTTCATCCCGACAATCCTATCACGCCTCGGGTAACAGTCAATCGTTATTGGCAGATGATCTTCGGGCACGGGATCGTCAAGACCCCCGAAGATTTTGGTAACCAAGGAGCTTTACCTTCTCATCCAGCTTTCTTGGATTGGCTAGCGGTAGAGTTTAGAGACGCTGGTTGGGATAATAAACATATAATCAAAGTGATGGTGATGTCTGCGACCTATCGTCAGGATAGCCGTATCACTCCTAAACTAGAACGATTAGACCCTGATAATCTATTATTAGCTCGCGGCCCTCGCTATCGTTTGCCTGCGGAGATGATTCGTGATCAAGCATTAGCGGCTAGTGGGTTGTTAGTCGATAAAGTAGGGGGACCAAGTGTGAAACCTTATCAGCCAGAAGGTCTTTGGGAAGAAACTACCGGAGGAGGAGGGGGAAGTCTCGCTGCTTATAAGCAAGATTCGGCTGCGAATCTCTACCGTCGTTCACTCTATACTTTCTGGAAACGTACGATCCCACCGCCCAATATGATTACAATGGACGCTACGCGCCGAGGCATTTGTGAAGTCAAACGCCAAGCCACTAGTACCCCATTACAAGCGCTTGTCCTCCTCAATGATCCCACTTATCTCGAAGCCGCACGCTTACTGGCGGGCCGCATGATCCAAGAGGGGGGCGAACAATCAGCAGATCGCATTGCATACGGATTCCGTTTGCTTACCGCTCGGACCCCGGATACTGATGAGACTCAAAAACTACAAGCATTCCTCGATCAGCAATACCAGCGTTTGCAAGCTGAGCCAGAGGCCGTTGAATCTCTCCTCAATATCGGGGAGTCTAGCCTCGATCAAGATATTATCCCGGCCGAATTAGCCGCTTACACCTTACTCGCCTCTAGTCTTCTCAACCTTGACGAAGCAGTCTCAAAAAGCTAGGACCATGGACCCCGTACACGAACATTTACAGACGATTAATCGTCGCCATTTTCTCTCCCAAACGAGTTTGGGCATAGGCGGCATGGCCCTCGCCTCGATCTTACCCGGATGTTTTGCTGATCCAAGCAAGGCCCAAACGGGACAAGACTTTAGTAAAGGGATCATGGATGCCCTGCATTTTGCGCCGAAAGCAAAGCGAGTGATCTATCTCTTCCAGAGTGGAGGTCCTTCGCAATTTGAGCTCTTTGACTACAATCCGATGCTCGAAAAGATGGCGGGTCAAGACCTTCCTGAAAGCGTTCGGCAAGGCCAACGACTAACGGGTATGACCTCTGGTCAGAGTAGTTTTCCCTTAGCACCTTCTAAGTTTAAATTCAAGCAGCACGGCCAAAGTGGAGCTTGGATGAGTGAACTACTGCCCTATACATCGCAAATTTCGGATGAACTCTGTGTCATCAAGTCGATGCATACTGAGGCGATCAATCACGATCCTGCGATTACCTTTTTTCAAACAGGATCGCAGCAAGTGGGGCGTCCGAGTATTGGTTCTTGGTTGAGCTATGGACTCGGTAGCACCAACGAAAATCTCCCGACCTTTTGTGTGCTGCTTTCGCGTGGCACGGGCCGTCCTTTTGCGCAGCCTTTGTACTCGCGACTTTGGGGCAATGGCTTTTTGCATTCAGTCCATCAAGGCGTACAGTTTCGCTCAGGCAAAGATCCGGTCCTGTATCTGCAAGATCCTAAGGGTATGCACCGTGAAGATCGACGTAAAATGCTCGATCTGATCAGCGACCTCAATCAAAAGCAATACGAAGCGATGGGTGATCCTGAGATCAGTGCCCGTATCGCTCAATACGAAATGGCCTATCGGATGCAGACCTCGGTGCCCGAAACGATGGATACCAGTGGCGAACCAGACCACGTTTATCGTATGTATGGCCCAGATGCGGCCAAGCCCGGTACTTTTGCTTCCAATGCCCTTTTAGCCCGCCGCCTTGCGGAACGCGGCGTTCGTTTTATCCAACTCTATCATATGGGTTGGGACCAACATGACAATCTACCCGGTGCGATTTCGCGACAAGCGATGGATGTGGATCAAGCCTCTGCGGCATTGGTTCTCGACCTCAAGCAAAGAGGGTTGTTGGACGAAACCCTAGTGGTTTGGGGTGGTGAATTTGGTCGGACCAACTACTCACAGGGCCAACTTACTAAGGATAATTATGGTCGCGATCATCATCCGCGTTGCTTTAGTATCTGGATGGCTGGAGGCGGTATAAAGCCGGGGATTACCTACGGCGAGACCGACGAATTTGGCTACAACATCATCAAAGACCCTGTCCATGTGCATGATTTTCAGGCTACTATGATGCATTTGATGGGAGTCGATCACGAAAAACTAACTTTCAAGCACCAAGGCCGTCGCTATCGTTTGACCGATGTACATGGCAAAGTGATAAAAGATATTATCGCCTAAGTATTAGGACAGTATTAAGTATAGAGTACTTAGTACAAAGATATGTTGACTCTCAACATCTTAGCCGCCTCTGTACTTGATACTTAATACTAGGTACTTACTTAAGAAAATGGAGACTACTACACCTGAATTTGTACTATTTCTCGGGCGCTTCCATCCTTTGGCTCTGCACTTGCCGATAGGATTTATGGCCCTTGGTTTATT
>JBGCFA010000367.1:0-7728 GCA_045106675.1 Bacteroidia bacterium | reverse complement strand
GAGGCTAATGTGTAAACGTCGCATCGGATTTTGATTTGATAGGTTGGCTTGTGTTTGTTTGGGCTGGACCCAGTGTTTTGGATAATTCCTTTTATGGACAATACAAAAGTAGAGGCAAATGCTTGCGATTGAAAACACTTTTGAGGCAATTTATAGAAACATACTATTGTTGAATTCGTCATTTTTGGGCTTATTGGATTCTATTTAATGTCTATTTATAGAAAAATGACTAAAAGCGTTCTGCGAAGCAGCCTCCTAAGCCTTGATCCACGCGAACAAGCGCGCTTTCAAAAGTGGGTAGACTCGCCCTATCACAATGCGGATCCCAAATTATCGCGTTTGTTGGGCTTTATTTTGGCTGAGCTTGAGGCAGACACCCTCAACCGGGAACGCTTGGACGCCGCGCTCTATCCTGAGCAGGAGTTTAACTATGCGCGCATCACCAATCACCTTTCGGATATCAAGGCATTGTTGGAGGATTTTTTGGTGTGGGAACGGCTCAAAACCCAAGCCGCACAGCGTAAGCTACAGCTCCTCAATATCACTCGTGAGCGCAAGATGGAGGGCCTTTTTCGGCAGACAGATCGATATTTTGTGCGGCTTGCCGAACGCCAGACTTATTTTGCAGAACCCGATTTTTTGCTCTATCAATTGGTGGAGGAGGAACGCTATATTGCCTTTACTGAGCAGGATGTACGCAAGCTCGATCAGAGTCTCCAGCGCAAAATCGAATGGGGAGATCGCTATTTCGTGGGGCATATGCTCAAGACTGCTTGTCAACTCCTCAATCGACGCAATGTGCTCCAAGATTCCCAAATCCTGCCGGGCCTAAAACAGTTTTTTAATTATATAGAGCATGATTTTGAGCGTTTTGCGGATTGGCCACATTTGAGTCTGTACCACGCAGTCTTGCAAATGTTGTTGCATGAGTCTGATGCCAATTATGCTCATTTTCGAGGGGTGCTCAAGCGTTCTGCGCAGCAGGAGATTCCATATGAAGAACACAAACCCCTCTACCAATACGCCCAAAACTACTGCATCAAGCAAGCCAATCAGGGCCATGAAAAGTATCTCACTGAGCTTTTTACGATTTACCAAGAAATGATCGAGCAAGGGTTGATTTACTATCAAGGCTTCATTTCGCCCAATGATGTCAAAAATATCGTAGTACTAGGCGTGCGACTCAAGGAATATGATTGGACTGAGTATTTTTTGGATCAGTTTGGGGAACGAGTAGCTCCCGAGCAGCGACACAATGCCATGGCTTATAATCGAGCTTATCTACTTTACGCCCGTGGCGAACGTCGGGCCGCATTGCGTCAATTGACACAGGTACGCTATCAGGATGTGTTTTATCTACTCGGTGGTCGCAGTATGCAACTCAAAATCTACTATGAGATGCAAGATGATGAAGGTTTGGAGGCAGCATTACATGCTTTTGACAATGCATTGCGGCGCGATCGTATGCTACCCGACTATCGCAAGACGGCTTATCGTGAGTTTGTCCGTCTATTGCGCAAGTTGATGAAGTTTCGGGCTTTGCCTAAGGCTCAACAAGAATTGATTCAAGCCAAGCTTGCCCAAGAATTATCAACATCAGAAAGCGGTATCCATCGTGATTGGTTGGAAAGACAGTTGGAGGTATTGTAGCGGCGCAAGATTTTGCGCCGCCACGGGATCAATAAATTTTTGTGCCGCCACGGGATCAGTGAATTTTTGCACACCACAGGATATCCCCCCAATGTAGCGGCATAAAATCTTATGCCGCCACATTCGCAGAAAAGGTTTTTGCGCCGCCACTGGGTATCCAATTGCACAAATCGGAGATTTCTCTGCCGATGCTCGCCATCGAAATTGCGCGTTCCGCACAGCGGCAAAGCGTGAGAATCAAAACTTTAGCCCCTAGACAAACCAATATCCCCCAAAAAGCAGTAATTTATCTAGCATACGCACTTCGTATGTCAGCTAAACTTCCCTCTTTTTTATGTCTTTGCTTGTTGTTTTCCCTTTTTTCGCTCCGCGCACAAGAATCCTCCTCTGAAGGGGATGCTTGGTATCAAAAGTCTAAAAAAGTCTATCGCGCAGGACAAATAGACAGTGCTTTGTTGTATCTAGTGCGCGCTCAAACGGCTTATGCTGCCACGGATGACCATAAAAGTTATGCCAATGCTTTGACCGAGGAGAGCAATATGCTTTATCACAAAGGCAAAGTCCAATTGGCTGTGGATAAGTTGTGGGAAAGTCGTCGCTACGCGGAACGCTTGGCCGTGATTACGCCTGGTTTTCTCTCCAATTTCCATAGCAATCTCAATATGCACCTGTCTAATTTGGGGCAATTTGAGGCAGCACGGCGACAACTAGACACCGCTTATCAATTGATTCAGACTTTTGACCTCAACGATCCCGACAATATCGTACGACTCGCGGCTTTAGAGATTAATTACGGTCGTTTTTTGGCTAGAATGCATGACTATGATGCTGCGCATCAACTCTATGAGCAGGCGGTAGATCGTATGTTGGCAGCAGGTTTGAGCGATCATCGATTCTTGTCCAATGGCTATTTCAACCTCGGTTTTTCATACATCCGCATGCGAGATGGCGAACGAGCTGCCCAATATGGAGCCAAGTCCCTCGAAATAGATAGCAAACGTTATGGTCCCAAGCATCCTTATGTGATCGATGGCTATCATAGTATGGGACATTGCTATGAATTGATGGGCCAAAAAGAACAAGGGAGAGCCTATCACCAAAAAGCGCTTGCCCTATATGAAGAAACCCTAGGGCGCGACAATGAGCGAGTTGCCACCGTGAGTAATTGTCTGGGCGATATTTATCGCAAAGAGAAATCCTACGAGCAAGCGATCCAACAATATCAAAAAGCAATAGCGATTTTTGACAATCTCCTTGGCTCCGGTTCTGAAAAACATCTACTTCAATACTCCGAAATCCTTGGTACCGCCATCGAACAAGAAAATCTCGCTCTGGCTGAGGAGTATTTTGCCCTAGCATTGCCGCTTGCCGAGCGTTTGGCGGAGACAGAAGGTTACAAAGCCAAGGATGTCATCCTAAATCAAGGTTACTATTTTCAACTCAAGCATGACTATAAAGCGGCCAGTGAGTCTTTTTTAAAAGTAATTCATTTGTATGATGCGGATTATAAGCTGTCTGCTTCTACGCCGAGTTTGCATAAAATAGGCAAGGCCAATGCCTTATCAGTATTTCAAGCTTTGGGAGCCTTGGCTTATAGTCAAACGATGGATGCAAGTGCCACTCAAGACTTGATTGATTTAGATAAGAGTTTGCATACTTATCAGCATTTTGCCCAGTTTGTCGATAGTCTTCGTATTACTGATTTATCGGCTGAACGCCTGCTTTTCTATACCGATTTTAGCATCAATTATTTCGAAAAAGGGATCGCCACCGCCTTAGCCGCTTACCAACAAAAAGCCGATCCACAATATTTAGAGCTGGCGTTCGCTTTTAGCGAACGAGCCAAAGCCGTCCTCTTGCAAAAAGCCCAAAAAGAGTCTCAAGCGCGTAGTTTTGCCGGTATTTCAGATGATTTGCTAGCGCAAGAACGCCAACTCAAATCTAAACTCAGTTTTTATGAGCAGCTGATCAGCGAAGAAGAACAAAAAGCCGCGAAGCAAGATACTTTCAAAATTGTGGCTTGGCGGAGCAAGCGATTTACCTTACAAACTGACTACAACACTTTATTGCAAAAGTTTGAGCATGATTACCCGCTTTATTACAATATCAAATATGATCTCAGTCTCGCTACGCTGGCAGAAGTCCAATCTGAGCTAGATTCTGACCAACAATTGCTCAGTTATTTCTGGGGAGATAGTAGCGTATATGTATTCAAGATTCGAGCTCAAAAAATTGAATTATTGCGTGTCGGAGAGCTTGAAGCCCTTAGTTCGCAAATTGAGGAGTTGCGTGAGGCGATCATCCAGCCTTATACAAAGCAGGGGAGTGATTTATTGGCGCCTCATGATTTTAGCGCCTTGGCGAACGCTTTGTTTCGTCTGCTTTGGCCCGGAGAATTCGACGATAAAATAGTGGAAACCATCATCATCCCTGATGGAGCGTTGAGTTATCTAGCTTTTGAGTCGCTACTTACGCAAACTGCTTCTACAGCAAGTCAATGGTCTGAGCTTCCTTATCTCATCAAATCGCAAGCATTGAGCTATACATTCTCTGCCACTCAATGGGTTGCTAGCAAAGCCCATCCATCCGGCCATAACGCTAGCGAAACGCTCTTGGCTATTGCACCTGATTTTGGTGAGGCACCTGCTCTTTGGACCGAAGCCAATCAACGACAAACTTGGGGCACACTGCGTTTTAGTCAGCAAGAAGCCAGTCAAATCCAGCAACTATGGGACGGCACACTTTTGCAAGCAGAACAAGCCACCAAAGCCGAATTTATTCGACTGGCGCCTTCCTATCGCATCTTACACCTTTCCAGTCATGGCAAAGCCAATGATCAAGATGCGCGTTATTCTTTTATTGCCTTTGCGCCAGAAGGTGGGGAGCAGCAACCCCAATCGCCTTCAGATTCTATATCGCAAAATCGCTCTGCCGAAAACGGAGCTTCCTTATTATATACCGCAGACCTATACACCCTGCAACTCAATGCCGATCTCGTGGTTCTCAGTGCCTGCGAGACAGGTTTGGGTGAATTGCAGAGAGGCGAAGGTATCATGAGTATGGCGAGAGGATTTTCGTATGCTGGGGCCAAAGCGACGCTTACCAGTCTTTGGAGTGTCAATGACAAAGCCACGGCTGATCTGATGCTAGACTTTCATACAGAGCTACGAGCGGGCAAAGCTAAAAATCAAGCCTTACGCCAAGCGCAGCTCAAAATGATCGAAACCAATCGTCCGCCCTTCTTTTGGAGTGGATTTGTCATGATCGGCGATACGGCGCCATTGACCGAAGATCGGACTTGGCTTTGGTATCTTATAGGAGGGATATTTTTCTTAGGGCTGATTCTTAGCTATTTTCGATTGCGCAAAAGACGCAAGGCATGAAGATACTCCACACAGCAGACTGGCATTTAGGTAAGCGACTAGATCATTATTCCCGCCTTGCGGAACAGCGGCTCGTGATGAACGAGATTTGCGAAATCGCAGAACGCGAACAAGTAGACGCTGTCTTGATTGCGGGTGATTTGTACGACCATATCAATCCCAGTATCGAATCGATAGAGTTGCTCTACAAAACCCTCAAGCGGCTCGCCGCTGATGGCAAACGCGCCGTCATCGGGATCGCTGGCAACCATGATTCTCCTGATCGTATCGAAGCTCCTGATCCTTTGGCGAGGGAGTGTGGGATCTTATTAACAGGTTATCCACATAGTCAGATATCAAGTTTCGCCTTGGATAGTGGGCTTAAAGTTGAGCGTTCAGCCGCAGGCTTTGTCGAACTCAAACTCCCTAATCAAGATACGCTCCTCAGACTGATCCTCACACCTTATGCCAATGAGGTGCGGACGAGAACCTATCTCGGAGAAGACAATCCAGAAGCCGCTTTGCGCGAAGTGTTGCAAAAGCATTGGCAAGGGCTAGCGGATCAATATTGCGATGATAAAGGTGTCAATATCCTCATGGGCCATATGTTTTGCATGCAGCAAGGCGGGGAACGTGAAGAAGAAGGTGAGGATGAAAAGCCGATCCTACTCGTCGGAGGTGCGCAGGAAATTTACACCAAAAACCTCCCCCCGAATCTCCAATATGTCGCTTTAGGACATTTGCACCGATCGTTCGCAGTTTGCAAACAGCCTTATCCGGTAGTGTATGCAGGCAGTCCATTGAGTTATAGCATGACTGAGGCGGGCCAGCAAAAGTCGGTAGTATTGCTCGAAGTGGAGGCCGGACAAGCTGTTCAATATCAGCGTATTCCGCTCACTCAAGGCAAGGCCCTCTCGAGACAAACGTTCGACAAGGTCGAAGATGCAGAAAAATGGCTCAGTGAAAATCCAGATCTACTCGTCGAACTTACTCTCATATCAGACGATTATCTCAATACAGAGGATCGCAAGCGATTGTATAATGTTCATGCGGGCATCATCAGTATCATCCCGCAGATCACCAATACTGATTTGCTCGAAGGCCCACAATCCGGGATTGACCTGAGTCGCAATATGTCGGAGCTATTTACGGATTATTTTCAGAGCAAAAATTCAGGCCAATCACCCGACGACAATCTGATGGATTTGTTCAAAGAGGTGCTGGCGGAAGATGAATAAACCCGTAGCGATGCTCCCGAAAGCTTTCGGGATTGTGTCGGCACAACCAGCAAAATTTTGCGCCGCCACAAATAGCAAGAGTTTGTGTAGGTTCGGCTTGTAAGCCGAATTACAAATCGGACCCCAGCGTTCCATCCAACAGGCAGACAAATATTCTTTAAATTGACGTATGATCCCCATTTCTCTTAGTCTGGAAGGACTGTATTCTTATCAAAAAAAGCAGACGATTGACTTTACACGTCTGACGGGTGCCCAGCTATTTGGCATCTTTGGTTCGACGGGTAGTGGCAAATCTTCCATTTTGGAGGCCATCACTTTTGCGCTATACGGCCAGTCCGAACGTCTCAATCAAAAGGATCAGCGGGGATACAATATGATGAATCTGCGTTCGGATCGTTTGCAGATAGATTTTGAGTTTGACGTCAAAGACGAACGCTACCGTTTTATGGCCCAAGGCCGTCGTAGTAGCAAAGATTTTGAGAAGGTCCGTACGATCGAGCGCAAAGCATTCAAAGTAGAAGGAGAAAAACTCCTGCCTTTGGCGCAGCCTAATGCGGAGGAAATATTGGGCCTGAGTTATGATAATTTTCGGCGGACGATTATCATTCCGCAGGGCAAATTCATGGAGTTTTTGCAGCTGAGCGAGACGGATCGGACGCGTATGCTCAAGGAGATATTTCATCTTCAACGCTTCGAACTCGCCAACAAAGTCAAAAGTCTCAATTACAAAAACAACCTTGAGCTAGAGCAAAAAAAGACGTTACTCGTAGAGCTTAACAGTGTTACGAAGACCGCTCTCGCGGAACGCCAAGCCGAAATGGCTACCCAAGAGCAACAATTGACATCCGCTCGTACAGAATTGACAAAACTCGAAAAGGCATTTGCCAAACTCGAAAGCGTCAAAAGCCTTTTTGAAAAAATCGAGGCCCAGCAACAAAAGGTTGCAGATTTAGAAACCCAAAAGGAGGCGTTCGCAAATCGCGAAAAAGCCCTGAAAGAATATGAATATGCTTTGGTGGAGTTTAAGCCTCTCTTGGATCGTCGGGAGGAACGCAGCGATCAACTTAGCCAAGCAAAACAAGAACTCAGCACTCAAAAGGAATCTTTGATCGCGGCGGAAAACGATCTCGCCTCAGGCGAAAAACTCTTTGCTGGCATCGAAAAGCAGTTTCAAGAACGAGAGCAATTTCTCCAGGAGGCTGAGGAGTTTGAGGCCATCATCGAGATCAGTAAAAAGGCAGCGATCGTCCAAGCTCACCAAAGTCGGATCGACAATGGCAGGACTCAGATCGATAAGAAAAAACTTGCCGCCGAAGAAATTCGCGCATCTATCCTAGGCAAACGTCAAGAAATCAAAGCCCTAAAAGCCAATATGCCAGACCTGGTCGATGTGATCGCCGTCAAAGGTTGGTTTTCAGATTTTCAGCAGATTAACGCCCGTTTGCAAAATGCGAAAGAACAGTTAGGCAGAGAAAAAA
>JBGCFA010000366.1:0-6318 GCA_045106675.1 Bacteroidia bacterium | reverse complement strand
GACTAGGTGATTTATTTACTCTGATAGTTCTAAGATAGAAACTTTACCCATAAATGGAAGAACTACATGGAGATATCTAGATATCTAGATATTTAGATGCTTTCATGTAAGACAATCTATATCTTTGTCGCAAACAGCTTCTAAGAAAGCGTATCGCTCCAATGACAAGAGTTATCAAGGTTTACTCTTACCGAAATCAAAACAATTTCACATGAAAGGATTTATACTTCTCAGTTTCCTACTCATAGGCAGCTTAAGCCTAGTAAATGGACAAGAACTACCTCTGGATTTTGAGTCAACAAGCCTTACTTACGACTTTGTCGACTTTGATGGTGGTCAAGCAGTGGTGATCCCCAACGCTCAGGCTAGCGGGATTAATACCAGTGCCAATGTCGTCCAAATGGTCAAAAGTGCCGGACAGCATTGGGGCGGAAGTACGATCGAATTGGCAAACCCAATTGATTTTTCGGCCGATAGGCTTTTCAAAGTGAAGGTTTACTCCCCTAGAGTGGGTGCCAGATTATTGCTAAAAGTAGAGAACCTTACTAATGGAGGGATCTTTTTTGAAAGGGAGGATACAATCACTGTTGCCAATGCTTGGGAAGAGTTGAGTTTTGATTTTAGTCAGATCAATGCTGCAAACCAATACTCTAAAGTAGTTCTTATCTTTGATATAGGGCTAATGGGAGATGGTTCGACAAACTTCACCTTCTTGTTCGATGATATCGAACTCCTAAATGGTGGTCCCATTTTAGCGCCTGTCAACTTACCGGTAACTTTTGAAGATACTACTGTCAATTATGATTTAGTTGATTTTGGGGGCAATTATTCTTCAATCGTCCCTGATCCGACTGCCCCTAATCATACAGTAGCGATGAGCACAAAGTCTATCGGTGCTGAACTTTGGGCAGGCACCACTATGGGCCAATATGGATATACTAATCGAATTCCTATTTCAGCTACTGAGACTAAAATGAACGTTCGCGTTTACTCTCCAGCGATCGGCTTAGTAATCCGTCTCAAAATCGAAGAGGAAAATGATCCCACAAAAAGTGTCGAGACAGAAGCACTTACGACCCTAGCCAATAGCTGGGAAACCCTTGAGTTTGATTTTGCCAATGAGGCTAACGGAACGGCGGCTCTCAATCCAGCTTATATCTTTAATCAAGCTTCCATCTTCTTTAATTTTGGTAAGACTGGTAGCGAAGCAGGGGCTGATACCACTTTTTATTGGGATGACGTCATGTTTGGGCCATCTACAGTAGGAATTGAAGATCTATTTGAATTAGGATTGCTCTACTACCCAAACCCAGTTCAAAACTCCTTAAATGTAGAAGCAGCAAGTAATATCGAAAGCATCTATCTTTTCAATACTATGGGACAACTACTGATGCAAAAGTCTGTAAACCAGACTAAAGTAGAACTTAAGCTAAACAAACTCACTCCTGGTGTATATTTGATTAGAGCCAAAGTGGGTAATCAGCTAGGCAGCTTTCGGGTGATCAAAGAATAAGCCGTTTCAAAATCCCTCAATTAGTATTAAAGGATTGATTATCAAATATCTTAATCATATCTCCATACCTGATACTAGATACTACAACTAAGAAAACCCAGAGTTGTACTCTAGGCTTTCTTAGTTGTAGTATTTCTGTAGGACTGTCCCTAGAGATTTTTGTAAGAGAATGCGCCACTCCTCCACTAAAAAACAGACCGTATAGAGATGTTGCCGTAATTGGTGCATAATTTCCACTCTACCATCTAACTTTCGATATAAAATGGTGGAGATCGTTTCTTGCCCTTCTTGCATCTCCTGTAAAACCTGCAAACTCATCTGTTGCAATGTCAAAAACAAAGGGTGCTTATGTTTTACTCCCAACTGCTTCCGCACCGCTTCTACCCTCTCGAGTAATGTAGCCAACTTTTCTCGACAGCTCATTAAGTACAATTGCTCCGTCAAACCTGCTGTACCAACTTGGTCAAATAAGGTCCAAAGGGCCTGATTGGGAAGATCGATACGCTCCGTCTCTAACCAAAGAGCCGCTTCTGTATGGTAGGGGAAAAATTGAGATAACATAACCTATCCTTTCCACAAATATTAGTATTTCTAATTATATTAGCAAATTATATTGTGTTTAATTCTCTATCTTCGACAATGCGAATTAAAATTGCACCATCGCTACAAATATTAGTTATTTCCATAGCCATCATTTGGCATTCCTTGATACTGCTTAAGAGCCAGACTCTACCCATCGATTGGCAAGTTTCCATTCCTAGCGTATCCACTTTTAGCTCTCCGAGAACGATTGATCTCAATGGCGATAGCATCCAAGACATCATTATCGGGGCAGGAGTCGAAGAGCTCCCCTCCACCCAAGGGATCTACGCGTTCGACGGGGTCGACGGAAGTATCCTTTGGCAACGATATACGCGAGACCAAATCTATGGTAGCCCGCTCTTTTATGATCTCAATCAAGATGGTATTCCTGATGTGATCATCAGCGGCCGTAATGCTCAACTCCTCGCATTAGACGGCACCAACGGCTTTGTGCTTTGGGAGTTTTGGCCAGATACAAAGGGCAATCCTCTTGATAGCAATTGGTACAATTTCTATCTACCACAATGGATCGCCGACCAAGACCATGATAGCATACCCGACTTGATTATTAGCAATGGCGGCAATCCCAACATCAATACATCTGACAAAGATCGAGATCCCGGCTACCTCATGGCCATTAGTGCTGCGAGTGGGCAGATCATTCAAGTTGACACCATGCCCGACGGTCAAGAAACCTATCACTCTCCTCTGGTAGTGGACTTTTTGCAGACCGGAGATCCATATATTCTCTTTGGTAGCGGTGGAGAGACAGTGGGAGGGAGCTTTTGGGAAGTACAGCTAAGTGATTTTTTGCAAAACGGACTCAGCCATGCCCGAGCACTTTTGACGCATCCAGATAAAGGCTATATCGCCGTCCCGAGTATCGCAGACCTCAATCAAGACGGAGTGCCAGACGTCATCGTTCCGCAATTGCGGGAAAGTCTAATCGCCCTAGATGGCAAGACCAAGCAAGAACTATGGCGACACACTGAATTGCTGCATGACTTTTATGTTTCTCCTACTATCGGTCAATTTACGGGCGATCTGACGCCAGATATTTTTACGACGGCCTCTTATGGCAATTGGCCTTTTTACCAGAGTAGTATCCGTTTAGTGATCGACGGCAGCAATGGACAAGTCGTCTGGTCTGAGACGGGTTTTCCATTTCAAATGAGCGCTGGCCTCGCCCTAGACTGGGATGCGGACGGCTATGACGAAATCATTTTTCCGATCAATGAAGATACAGCTAGTACTAGCCGCTATTACCAACACCAACTACATCTGTTTGACTTCGATGATCAAATATTTACTCCAATCGATAGCATCCGTCCGGGGGTGATGATGTTTTCGATGCCTTTGATTACGGATTTAGAAGGGGACCAAAATTGGGAGTTGATCTTCACCACCCACGACAATTCTCAAGACTGGTATCGTCCCGCTGGTTTTACACTTTACCGAGCTGATTTGGGCCGCTTCGCGGAACGCTTGGCCTGGGGAGGCTACCAAGGCAGTATGGGGGATGGCTTTTATCCGCAGGACTTAGTTTTAGGGCTAGAAACCCAAACAATCTCCAGACTCAGCATCTATCCCAATCCAGTACAAGAGACCTTGTTTGTGCGTTCGGCTGAAAGCCAAAGGATAGAAAGTATCTCTCTCTACGATATGCAGGGGCGCTTGGTGGCGGCTAGTCGCCGAACGCCAAACCTCATGCTTGGAGACTTGCCGACAGGACTATATTTGTATCAGATTCGCATCGGCAATGAAGTCGCTAGTGGGAGAATCATAAAGCACTAAAGTTCAACTCCTACTTCATATTTTGCTACTGTTTGACAATCCGATAAGTCCCCTGCTCAGCACGCAAAAAATAAATCCCATCCGGCAGAGCGGACAAATCTATCCCATCTGCCTCCACTTTAATATCAGTGTAGCTGCGGCCATACAAATCGAGTAAGTTCAAATCATTCAGAATCAAGCCTTTGACAAAGAATTTACCGCTACTAGGATTGGGATAGATCGAGACGATCTGTTGTGGATCGACCCAGACTTCGATGATCGGAGAGTATTGTTCACTACCATCTAGCATGATCTCTTTGAGGCGATAGTAATTCCAATCGCTAGTAGGCTCTTGATGTTGAAATTGATAGTTCTGCGCAGCAGGCTGAGAGGAGATCGTGCTGATTTCTTGCCAGTTGCTCTTAGCGGTACGATGCTCTATCTTGAAGGTAGTGCGTAGTGGATTATTTTCGGCTTCCCAGCTGAGCTGAACGCTTCCCTCTGTAGCTTGTCCACTAAAGTGCATTTCTTCTAATGCCAGTACCATAGCGGTAGAGCAAAAAACCCGACTGTCTCCATTGGGAAAATTGAAGCTTTGCAATTCATTCCAGATTTGAGTGATGGCGGTGCTATAGTTGTTACGGACGATACTGTGGACAATCGGCGGTACTGCATACGTTAGAGGGGCTTGTTCCTCATACATGGCCATATAAGTAACCATTGCCGCCAAAAAATAGATCGTAGATTGACCATGCGGGGCATCGTCTTCGTAGAGGCTATCCACAGGAATTTGATCAAAAGGAGGCTGCGACAACAGATTGCTGATCACCGGACCGACCGGAATCATACTGACACATTGACTGGGGCGAGCCGCGACCAAAGAATCATGGTACTCAATAAACCAATCATGAAAACCGCCATTGAGGTAGGCATTATAAGTCGTCCATTCGGCTTGGGTTGGCGGAAAACCCGCGCTAAGAAAACCCGCCATGTCGGGCCAATTTTCATAGACATAGAGATCTAATGAATCTTGCTGTATATCGACCCAATCAAAGATTGAATCAGTCGCCTCGATTGGAGTAAACGTATGGTTAAAATACGGTAATGTCGGTGCCTGATACTGTATAAAGTTGCCCGGCGTGATCAAGATATTGCTCATGTCAGCCTCGCCAAAGGTTTCATTTCCATCGTCCCAAGCGCCTTCGACAAAGGTAAAGCCCCATTGTGCACTAGGCGGTAGGTTGACGTGCGTAGTCAAAAAGCCATATTGACCCGCAACTTCGTATTGGTAGCCTGCTTCTGCCGCCAAAAAGTGCAACCAATGAGGGACCGAAGTCTCTTGACTAGGCGTAGGGTTGAGGGGAAGCGCATGATTGATCAGACTATGCCCAAAGATATAAGTCCGCATAGTATCTTGGGCTTGGGTCCATGAAGCGAACAAACAACAAAAGCTTAAAGTAAGGATGCAGTGACGCATAGGTGCTAGGGTACAGTGTGGTAAAGAAAGATAATTACTCCGCCAATATAATGAGCTTTACAATCAATCGTCAATCACTGCAGCTCAAACATATCTCGATGTTGGTATGAGTCAAAAAATCATCAAAAAAGGGAACCGTCCTGAGACAGTTCCCTTTTTTAGTTTACCAATTTGGCTTGTAACGCAGGAGGAATTTCTGCGAGATTATTTCCATCCAACCAGAGCATCCGCAAACGTGGCCAAACACTGATCTCAGCAGGGAGCGCTTGTAGTTGATTGCCACTCAAATCGAGCTTAGTGATACCAGTTAAAGAAGCAAAGTCCTTAGGCAGCTCTATTAGCTGATTACCAGCCAGGTACAACTCCCTGAGTTTTGGCAGATAAGTGATGGCGTTCGGCAAGGCCGTAAGCTGGTTGTTACGTGCCTCTATCATCATGAGGCTCTTACACTCTCCTATCGAATCAGGCAGTTGAGCAAGTTGATTGTCTCTTATGACTAGCATGCGTAAGCTTTTCAAGTCCGCGATACTTTCGGGTAGGCTAGTCAATTGATTGCCACCTAATTCAAGTACTTTTAGATTAGATAATTGTGCAATCGTAGGAGAGAGTTGAGTCAACAAATTATCAGTCAGCCCCAAGGTCTGTAAATGGGTGGCTTCCAATAATTTTGCAGGCATCTCTTCCAGTTCAAGGGCAGTAAGATGTAGCGCCTTGAGCCCTTTTTGAATGCAGACTTCTATCCGACGATTGGCTTCTTCGAGTTGTAGGGACATATAGATTATCAAATTATCATCAGGCTAGCTTCTAAATAAATCTTGATAGAGATATGGCCTCTTAGAGACTGTTTGGGATCTTGTCGTTTCGAGTTCAAACGCAGCATTTTTGTGGTTCTGGCCAGGAAATTTTTTGAAGAATACTGCGGTATTCTGAGAAAAATTGACGTAGCCAGGTTCCAAAAAGGCCAGTTTGGGCC
>JBGCFA010000365.1:0-6018 GCA_045106675.1 Bacteroidia bacterium | reverse complement strand
AGTCGTAACCAATTGAAATAAAACTAAGGATGAAATCAATCTGCGCCATTCTCTTAATCTTTGCAGCTAATTTTTGTGTTGGACAAAGTCTAGCACAAATTGATTCATTGATTGAAAATGAAATGAAATCAGATAAAGTTGCAGCATTAGCTGTTGCAATAATTGATTCAGGAAAAGTTGTCCATTTAAGTGCAAATGGTTTTAGAGATTTAAAAAGAAACTTTAAAGCATCTGTAAATACCCCATTTCATATTGCATCAGTTTCCAAAACGGTAACAAATTTGGCTATTTTCAAATTGGTAGAATCCGGGAAAATAGAGCTGAATACTGATATTAATCAATATTTGCCTTTTGAAGTCAAGAGTCCTCATTATCCAAACGACATAATAACTATTCAGGATTTACTAAACCATCGCTCTGGAATTAAGGATGATTATGAATTCTTTTGGATTCAAACCATTTAAAAAACTAAAATGAAAGCTTGTATCAGAACTCTTGTCTTCGCTACAATTATTTTACTAAGTAGTTTTGTACAGGGACAAACTATAAAACCAGCTAAAGGATATTCTACTCAAATTGGGACTGTCGTTTCAATGCTAGAGGATCTGAAAGGGCGTGTTACAAGTAGTGTGCGAAATCTTACTGTAGAAGAAACGGATTCTTTACTAGATGAGGATGCAAATCGAATCGGAGCATTAATTCTTCATTTGGCAGCGACAGAAAAGTATTATCAAGTTTATACATTCGAAAACCGTGGATTTAATAAAATAGAACAAGAAAAATGGGGAGCTGCGCTAAGCTTGGGGGATGATGCTAGAGCTACAATCATTGATCATCCTATTGATTACTATATTGATATTTGGGATGAGGTTAGAAAGGAAACATTGCGTCTTTTGAAAACAAAGGACGATAAATGGTTCAGTTCAAAAGTAAAGGGAAGTAATATGAATAATCATTGGGCATGGTATCACGTTATGGAGCATCAAGCAAATCATATGGGCCAAATCCGCTTGATTAAGAAACGAGTTGAAAAACAAGATTAGGATTAGTTGGAATACTAATCTCGTCCTTATCCCTGCTTCGCAGAACGTACGAACGCTGGTAGGAACTAATTCCTGCCAGCGTTTTTGCTCATTAGGCTTCCATTCAAAGGCGGGAAAAGAAGAGTTTCAACGTTTTTGTCATTAAGTTTACCATTATCCCTGCTTCGCAGAACGATTAGTCCTCTAAAGGCATTTCTCCCGAAAGTTTTCGGGAGTGCTCAATGTGACAAATTGATTTATTAAGGCTACGCCATCAAACTCTCTGGCATGCTGTCCGAAAAGCTTCCGGGATGCCGAAGCAATTCCACAATCAAAGCGTTCCGCGAAGCGGACTGGGAAAGTAAAAGATCAAAACAAGAAACAAGAATCAAAAAGCTAGGGGGTATGTATACGCCCAGGAACCCAAGCGTTCCACGCAGTGGGCTAGAAAGAGAAATCCGATCAGGAGAAGTGGTGGAAGTCGGAAGACAATTTGCCTCTTCTACAAAAGCTTAGTAGCGGCGATTCACCTTGCCCATACCAAAGATAAGTTTGATATAGGGTCCGGTAGGCTCGACAGGGATTTTTTGGTCTGGAGCGAGATTACTGATTCGCCAACTATTAGGGATTTGTTCGATTGCGCGATTATAGCCTAAGCTAACGCCAATATGAAGTCTTTGAATAGGGGCATCAGCAATGGGACGAAACCAGCTAAAATTGATCGCTCCATTGACAAAGGCTCCGCCTGTCCAATAGTTTTGGGGATAACGAGTCCCTAAAGGTTGATACTTCAAAACTGCGCCTCCTCCGGCGAGTCCGATAGTGGGATAAACCACAAAATTGACGTCCTTTCGATATAAGATGTGGCCAAGATGTAGATTGAGGTATTGATAATTGAGACTAACAAGGGCTTGTCTAGAACCTTGAAAACGACTTTGAGCGCTCATGAAATTATTCATAGTGGCTCCCATAACCCAGTTTTTTCGATAGACAGAGAAACCGAATTCCATGGAAAAAGGGCGCTCTGAGAAAGTCGGATAGCCTTGCTTTTCGATGTATTGACTCATCGCAGGTAAGCTAAGTTGGCTTGGACCCATCATTACATAGCCTGTCTGGCCCCAGAAAAAACCTTGGCCCATCAGACTTCCTGGGAGGAGTAGCATGAGTAGCCATATCCACCTAGTGAAAATCAATACCTCAAACTGCTTTCGCATATTACTGGTCTAAAATTTCGTAGCCTGCAACAGGCTTGTTATGGTCATTTACCAGAAAAAAGCTATAGGTGTGTCGTGATCTAATATCTACATTGACGATTGAGTCAATTTTGTTATTTGTAAAGTCATTGATAAAGTAAAAGGTTCTCACTCCTTGTGGCAATTGCTTGAACTCAGAGTAGTTAAGGAAGTTGAAATTATCAATCAAGAAGCTATCGTTTTTAGCTGCCATCGATACCGAAAGGGCATTGGGGCTGAGATTGAGAAACCTCACTTGTGCATTGCCCGCTTCAACATCATCTAAATATTCATCCGCGGTACGGACTACGATAGGCTTACCAAAACTATCAATGATACAAATAGTGGTTGGAAGCTCTGACTTCAACTCAAAGTCGGGAACCTTGACCAATTCCTCTTTAGTTACATGGTCAATAATCTGAAGCTTGAGCTGAGAGATGCTGCTTGTTGAATCTACTCCTGGCGTTACTAAAAGAGATGCATAACCCGAAGCTGGCCAAGCTTGCAAAAAATCAAGTCCATCCGCTACTTTGGTCGATTGATCATACTGATCAATTTTGAGATCAATCTTATTGGGTGCGAAGGCATGTAAAACGTGCAAAAGAGCTCTTTCCTTTTTGGCTACAGGAGGAAAGGGGTCTGGATTTTGACATGCCGAAAGCAATATCACGATACAGAATAGGGAAAAACAAGATGTCTTTAAACTGCGCATAGAAAACGATTTTTACCTACTAACGAAGGTAGGCTTGGAAAGCTGTATATGTATAACGCAATTCTTTGCGAAATCCCTCAAATGGAAGCAAATTATTTTTTTGCTGCAGAATCTGCTGCTTCAATTCGCTTAAGCCATTCTTCTGCAGGAACCCCCAAAAGTTGAATCTCTGTTTGTGCTGCTTGAACCATTTGGTGATCAGGATACTGTCTTAAGAACTGCTCGTAGGCAGATCTCGCCTGTGCTGTGTCACCAATTTTATCATTATAAATAAAGCCTTTTGCAAAAAGCGCATCTGCGGCTCTTTTATGATCAGCGTGTTGATCGATTATTTGGTCATAAATATTGACCGCTTCCTTATATTCAAACGAAGCACTATATAGATCCGCTGCCCGATACATATCTTCGGGGCCTTCTGCGGAGCTACTATTTTGTCCTCTTTGATAATAGGCTGAAGCAAGTTCTTTCATGGTAGACCATACTTCATCCATTTGTTTGCCATCAGCGGGTTGATCAAGCAATGCTTGATACCGCACTTCTAATTCTTCTACTGCGGTAGCGCTTTGTTCGCCGCTATCACCTTCGCTCCCACAGGCTGTGAAGCCTCCAAGGATGATGGTGAGGAGCAAGGGTAGTAAAAAATTGAAATAATTTTTGTGTGTCGAAAAGTTAGACAGTTTCATAAAGCAGATGGGTAAAAAAAGAATTCCCTTAAATTTAGCTTTATTCTGCTTTTCCGACAACAAAATCCATGCGCTACTCAAACAACTTGCCTTGGTCCTTTTTGCTTAAATCCTTACCCTCCCATTCTACGGAATCTCCAACCTGTATATTTTCGGTTTCTTCGGACTTAACTATGATTTCATCGAATTTGGTAAATACCTTACGATTGTCTAGACGATTGCCCAATGCTTTCCACCCTTTAACATCGATAAATTCGGCCAAATCAATGCTCACTTCCTCTTTTTTGCGTCCACCAGCACTTACTTGATACTTTACTTGTGGCTTGGCTTGATTACTGATTAGCATCAATTTAGATCCACTTTCCTCGCTTATAAAGCAGTATTCTTTACCTGGCTTGTTCGTCTCGATTTGAAAGCGTTTGACGTAATAATCTTTTTTCTTGCCTTCGTAATGTATCGCAGAGTAAACTTTCTTGGGGTCAAATCTCTCTATCAGCATCAATTTGTTGATGTCATATCGATTGGTCAATTCAAAACTGGTCAACTCATAGCTACCATTGCGATGAAAAACGATAATCAGATCTTCGGTATCAAACTCTCCTAAAAATTGTCCCCTTTTCTCGACATTGATGCGACCAACTGTTTCGTCATACCAGATTTTACGGCCTCCGAGGGTGGACGCTCCAATTTCCTTTTGGACGATTTTTCGGATAGGATATTTGCTCAGTACGTTACCTTGTGAACTTCGTCCTTTGATAGATAGATCGCCAAAGTCGAAATCAAATTCTTTTTTCTTTGCGCGGCAATTGGCTGTCAAATAGACGGTAATCGTTTCTTCTTCGCTATTGGGATGAGCCGTGAAGTAGATAAGTTTTGAGCTTTTATTGCCTTTTGTAATGTCGTATTCTCGATCACGAGTGATAGCGGTTACGGCAAATCGTTTGATATAATTTTTGCCTTCCTTCGGATCGCGATATACTGCATGGTAAACTTTGCGTTCATCGTTTTTCTTCCAGACATCAACGTGTATGATATCCTTGCCAACGAAGGCTTTCTCTGATACGCGAGTTACGAGATATTTACCATCAGCTCTAAATATGATGACATCGTCAATATCTGAACAATCCTTTACGTATTCGTCTTTTTTGAGACTGTAGCCGATGAAGCCTTCTTTACGATTGACATAAAGTTTCTCGTTTGCGACAGCAACTCTCCTTATTTGGATAGTCTCAAAGTTCATGATCTGAGCACGTCGCTCTTTATCTTTACCATGTTTGGCAAGGATACCTTCGAAGTAAGAGATCGCATACTCAACTAGGTGTGCGAGATTATGCTCTATTTCTTGAATCTCAGTTTCGAGATTCCGGATTAGCTCATCTGCTTTAAAGGCATCAAAGCGAGAGATACGTTTGATCTTGATTTCGGTCAAACGGACGATATCTTCTTCAGTAATCTCACGATAGAACTGTGGCTTATAAGGATCTAAACCTTTGTCAATCGTCTCGATAACGGCTTCCCAAGTTTCACACTCTTCTATATCGCGATAGATGCGATTCTCTATAAAAATCCTTTCTAGTGAAGAATAAAGGAGTTTTTCCTTCAACTCCGCTAACTTGATCTCAAGTTCTAGTCGGAGGATTTCTTTGGTGTTTGCAGTAGAGAGGCGAAGAATCTCTTCTACGGTCAGGAAGTGAGGGGTATCATCGATAATGATACAAGCGTTCGGTGAAATCGAAACCTCACAATCTGTAAATGCATATAGTGCGTCGATTGTCACATCTGGCGAAATACCTGTTGGTAGATCGATCTGGATTTCAACGTCTTTGGCAGTATTGTCAACTACCTTTTTGATCTTGATTTTGCCTTTGTCATTGGCTTTGATGATCGAATCGATCATACTAGTAGTGGTTACTCCATAAGGGATGTCCCTAATGAAAAGCGTGGTTTTATCCGCTGCTTCAATTGCTACTCGACAACGGACTTTGCCGCCTCGTTTACCACCATTGTAATTGCTGACGTCTATCATACCGCCTTCAGGGAAGTCGGGAAAGAGTTCTATATTTTTGCCTTTGAGGACATTAATAGAGGCTTTTACGAGTTCAACGAAGTTGTGCGGCAATATCTTGGTCGAGAGTCCTACTGCGATCCCGTCGACACCTTGGGTGAGGACCATTGGAAACTTCATCGGCAAGCTCACTGGCTCACGCTTACGTCCATCATAGGATATTTGCCAATTGGTAACCTTAGGGTTGAAGGCTACATCCAAGGCAAATTTGGAAAGTCTAGCTTCAATATATCGAGCTGCCGCAGCCCGGTCTCCGGTACGGTTATCTCCCCAGTTACCCTGCGGATCAATGAGTAAATCTTTT
>JBGCFA010000364.1:0-4303 GCA_045106675.1 Bacteroidia bacterium | reverse complement strand
GTGCCTTGAAAATGAAAACCCAATTTGACGTCGAATTTAAAAATTTACAACACCCTGGTAGTCAGGTTTTTGTGGAAAATAGGAAATATTTTAATTTCATAACTTATTGATAATCAGTAGCCGGTAACCCTGAATAGTTACATAATATCATTTATAAACATGTCGCCTTACACACACAGCTGAGGCGTTTAAATAAAAAAATCATGAAGTATATTTTTAGCTTACTATTCTCATTTTTGGTCTTGAATGCTTTAGGACAACAAAAAGAAGTCTTGATCATCGGAACGATGCATCAAGTGCCCAAACTTGTCAAAAATAGCTATAATCCGCTATTGAAATTTTCATTGAAATATCAACCAGAAGCAATTTATGTAGAGTGTGTTCCCCCCAATGATACTATCAGTTTGAATATTGATGACAGAGATTTTGTGATAAAGTCAGATTCTTTGAAAAAGGTGTTTCTGCCTGATCTTGAGCGATTCGAAAAGTTAAATATGGAAGACCTAAATGAATTCACAAGGGATGATTTTGAATTTATGGCAAAGACATATTTGGTCGGAAGGGATTATGCTAACTATTACTACTACCAATATCTAACAAAATATGGAGTTGAAGGCTCGAAAGAGCCATTAAGAAACGAGAACGCTGATTTGAGTTACAAGCTTGCCATTGCGCTTAACTTGAAATACCTCTATGCAATGGACGATCAGCGGACTCGAAAAGAATATTATGCTGCTTGGGATAAGTGTACCGAAATAGGAGCCGAAAATGGAGATAATGAAATCAACGCAAAGATCGGTAAAAAACAATATGCTACTGTGGTGATTCCCGCTCTTTTGGGAAGATTAGGGAAACATACCAATCAACAAAAATCCCTAAATCGCCTTCATATGTTAAATTCGTTTAGATATGTCCAAAACGAAAACCTTTATTGTGATAATGCCACAAAGTTTTGGAATTTAAGAAATCAAAGAATGGTAAAAAATATCGCTGAACAGATCAATCAAGGGACAAATATTAAGAACATTGTTATGGTAGGGGCTGGGCACGTGATTGGGTTGAAAGAGGCGCTAGAAAAAAACTATCCCGATCTAAAAGTGAAAATCATGTACCAATAATGACCCAATACGATAGTTAGAGGAGTGCTGTACTGATATTTTTTGGGAAATATTCGCCCTTATCAAAAATGGGTTTTCTTCGTTCAATAATCCCAAGCGTTCTGCGAAGCAATCTGGATAGAGGAGGATAGAAAAACTCATGCTCCAATGCTTGAATCAAAGGGGATTGCAGGATTGCGAAGGCGTCAAAAGTTCCAGCGGTATGAGTTTCTGAAATTTAATGGCTATGTTATCGTGTCAGGCAAATAGGGTTCCTTCCCTTTTGCTGGCAAAAAGCACACAAAAACATTTTGCATGAAACCCTATTTTATCCTGCTATTGGCGATGTGTCTCTCTTTGATGGGATTGGCCCAAAATAGCGTCGAGACGGCTAAGCGCGTAAGCTATCGCAAGATGCGTAAAAGAAAAGCTACCGAGCAGATAGTAGGCCTCCACGACGGAGTTTTATTGGTCCGACTCAAGACCAAGCAGCCCACCATCGAAGCTTTGAAGGAAAGGGGGAAAGCGGAAAGAGCCGCTAAGGTGGAGGCTGAGCAAAAACAATTGAACCTAGGCATTGTAGCCGCTTTTAAGGATAGTTTTGACTTTTGTCCGGTTTACTTCTTTTATAGCAACTATACCCAACAAGTCAAAAGTGGTGACTTAGGCTCAGTTGAGTTTTTGAATGAGGAGTTACAGTCTGATAATCGCATCAAGTTAGACGATCCCTATTACCTCACTGCCGAAATCGGCTCAGTGGTAGAGGATACTACTAGCTTTTTTGACCGTCATTATTACGAGCCGACAACCAATGGACCTCAAAAAAAGGATGCCTACTATGGGGGCAATAATTTTGGCTTTGAGGCTCTCGTGATGAAGAGCGATCAGTTGATCCAATTGAGCCGTCCATTTCCATACTATGTGCGTATGCTGCGCAAACCATTGCCCATTCTTGTCTCGGAGCTCAATGCTGATTTACACCACTTCTATGAACGAAAAGACAAATGGAAAAAGTAGAAGCAAAAGCCATTATCATGAAATACAGCCTACCGATTTGCATTTTATTACTCACTATTGCTTGTCAGGAGACTGAGCCACTCCTCTCGCCTGATCCCTATGAGCCTGCGCCAAGTTTCCAAGAGCCTCGCTTAGCACAAGAAAGTAATGCTGATAGTTGCTTATATCAGTTTGATCCAAATCTAGCTGACATCTACGGCGTTTGGGAACCTCAGCAAATTATCAATTTAGAAGATGGTGATACCGTCTACTACGATTATGGAGAAGGACATTTAGGCTTTATCCTGGAAAGTCATTATTCTGATGCATTTGAGTTGAGACCTGATTCTAGTATGGCTTTGTACTATGTAGAGAGCGGCAGATCTTGTGCTTCCAGAAAAGATGGTAGCTGGTATATGGTCAGCGATACTATCTATATCTCCCGTTACATTGGAGATGATACGCGCTTACACATCCTCTCTATTGATGAAACCCAACTAGAAATGAAAGACATAATCAATTTTAAAGCCTCAAAAGCGATCTATCGGAAAATAGACTAATACAATTATTGAAGGTTTAGACGTTTTTCTTTAACAGCACAACTCTAGCATAATAAACTCATTATGAACCCTCTATCCCTCTTGCTGAGCGTGAGTCTACTCTCATTCTTTTTCTCAGCTCCTAACAACAATTCGACAGCACTCAATCCTACAGATGAATCGACGGGAGATTTTTATCTCGTAGAAAAAGAGTATGCAGGCACCAATGTCGATGGCTACAATCTTTACGTGCCAAAGTCTTGTAATGAGGACTCAGAAGCTTTTCCGGTAATCATGTTTTTTCATGGTGGCTCAAGTGTCGGCGGGGCTAAGGTGGACGTAGTCTACGAACGCAATGTTGCCAAATACCTCAAAGAAACCAGCGGCTTAGAAAGCGAACTAAAACAACTACGGCTAAACACTTTTGTATATATCATACCTCACATCAGTCAGGGCCAATTTTACCAAGGCACCGCCGCCTATCCGCAAATCATTGCAGAAGTAGCAGAGCAATACAATATTGATGAGGACAGAGTTTATCTCACTGGTTTGAGTCGAGGCGGTCATGGTACTTGGGGAGTTGCGAGTCAAATACCGGAGACTTTTGCTGCAGTGGCTCCACTTTGTGGCGGACAACATGGAGTCAAGAATTATGAAGGATTTAAAGGCCTTCCTATGTGGACCGCCCACAATCTCGCGGATCAATCAGTTTTGCATGAAGAAACCAAAGAAGCAGTCGAGAAGATCGAACTCATCAATGAAAAACCCTTTCATCGTACCTATAAAGTGAAAGGCGTAGACTACGAAAGTTATCAGTATATCTTTACTTCGGGCTCTCATCCCGTCAACCATCACAATGCATGGTCAGAGATATATACTTCAGTAGAATTTTATAAATGGCTCCTAAGATTTGAGCGGGATAAAGAATAACTGATTTTAAAGTTTGCTCTCTGCACAAGTTTAGGGGCGTTGGAATGGCAAAAAAGCGGGGGAGGCGTTGGATGGGTGAATTGGTAGCATTTTTTTGCCTTGATTTTTGGTTCTTTGGATCTAAGCCAAAGAACAAATATTTGATAATTAAAAGCTTGCGTTAAAAATGTATCCTAAACTCAGCTTATCCTAAGGCTTCGCATCCATCATCTTGGGTATATCCGCCAAAGGATACAACTCAGACTCTTCAAATCCGCCAAAAGTAAAGGATGCTAGACTTAGTTGATGGAAGTATTTATCCAGAGACTTAGCCCTAATGACTCCATCGTCTAGGAGGACTGGCATATTGAAAGGCACTTTGAAGCCTTCAATGTCTCGGTAGTCTTGATAGGCGATTGAACCATACTTTTGACGCGTCACTGGATTGGTATTGTCGCGGAGCGTATAGACACAATAGTCCACCAACTTCGTCTCAGTATTGATCCAGAGGATATATTGATCATAGTCAGGATTGGGCGATTCACTCCCCCAGCTAGCAAATACGAGATTGTAGGCCTGCCCTCTTAGGGAACGCTCACCATAATAACGCTTGATCGGCGCGTTTTTGAGACGATAGGGGAGTTCGAGGAAATAGTGAAAGATCACCATGCCAAATTCTAAATTATTGGCTTCCACTCCGGTGTCTGCATTTTTGACGCTGCTTGTTCCTTTGTTTTGTTCATAAAACTGCCAGGATTGCAC
>JBGCFA010000363.1:0-3578 GCA_045106675.1 Bacteroidia bacterium | reverse complement strand
TGCAGTTAATGCCACGGACAGCAATATCAAACCGATCATCAAACCCGTCTTCACGCTCACGAGCTTGAGATAGTGCAGCATACCCTTGATGCCGTCTCGCATCAAAGCAGTAGAAGCCTTGATCGGCACCGTGTTTTCCATAGCTTGAAAAAGGATATGGGTCAGGCCCATCAGGTTTTGAGCAATCCGTAAGGCTCCTACTCCTGTAGAGCCAACGATGCTAGCTGCTGCCACCAAGAAAAAATTACTGCCAAAAAATTGTAACATAGCCGTACCGACCAACCAATTACTAAAACCCCAATGTTTGGACAATACTTGCTTCAAGGCATTCAGACTAATCGTCCCCATATCCCGAGCCCACCATAATCCTAATACAAAACTGAGACTAAAACTCAGCAAGACGATGCTGTAAGCGATGGAGACGGAGAGTTCCGCGAAGAGGAAAAAACCTAAAATCCCCAAGATCATCCCACCATATGCGATCACATCCAATACTAAAGAGCGAAAGGATTGGGCCTTGACAAAAAACAAACGACGATAATACTCCTGCAATAAAAACGCGATGACCGTCAGAGGTAAAATGGGGAACAATGGACCAATTTCCCAGTCTGGAAACCAAAAATCAGCTCCCCAAACTAATACGAAGCTGATCAAACCAATTAAGCCTACGAACAAAAAATTAAGCCATTGGGTGGCGGCATAATAAGCCTGTTGATTAGCTTCATCTTCTTTGGGGCCCAATGTCATGAGCGGTTTGAGCACAAAATTGAGCTGGAGATTGCTAGCCAAGAGAATCCCCATCCAAGCTAAGGCAAATACGCCGTATAGATCCAAGCCTAACCAACGAGTCAATAGTATCCCTAATAAGAAATTACAGCCACTCACGATCACTTGATCGAGTAAAGTGATTCGAGTACTAAGCTCGCTCTTGGTCAAGAGAGGGATCAATTTCATATCGAGCGCATATTGATTTCGAAATAATCCTTTTTAGAGCGTGAGGGGTTGATATAAACCAACTCTCCCTTTTTTACTTTATGTAAATCCAATAATGCTTCCCATATACCTAATGCCTTGCGGGCAGTGCGGCCTTTTTGTACTGGCAATAAGCAGCGATCACAACGCTTCAATAGTGGCCAAGCTTCTTGGCCTTGTTTAAGAGAAGGCAAATTGATCAATACATAATCGTAGACTTCGACCATTTGACTCAATTGATCAATGAGATACTGATGATGTAAAGCTTTGGATGGAATATTTATACCTCTGTTTCCCGCTCCAATAAAATCCACACCTGGCAGTGCTGTCATTTGAGAGAAACCAGCAAAACCAGTCCGATCTTGTAGCATTTCATAAATGCCTCGAGCACCTTGAAAACCCCAATTCTGGGTAAGTATAGGTGCAAAAAAATCAAGATCAACCACAGCAACACGATGCCCGATACTACTTAGTGATTTTGCGAGATTGAAGATAAAGAGTGGACTCTGTTCCCGATAGCTAGAAGAAAACACACCTATTAAGGAGCTTTCTACGGCATCGAGTTGGATCTTCATTGCCAAATTGACAAAGTCAGCGCCAATCAAGTCTGCATGTGGGGAGAGAGACTTCAACTCAGCCAAAAGCGGTAATTGAGTATGCACTTCCAGATCCGATACTCGCCGCACCTTGCCACTCAAGACAAAAAACAGATGAATGGCAACACAACATAAAAGGCCAAAACTCAGCCCCGTTACCCCCATACGAATACGCGGGTTTGGTTTTAAGTTGGTATGGGCTGGCAAACCTCTTTCGAGTATGTTATGGAAGGTCTCAGAGGATGCCGCAGAAATATCTGCTTCGGCCTTCTTTTCGAGGAGTTTTTCATAACGTGCCTCCGCCGTTTTGAGATCACGCTGTAATTGAATCCATTCTTGCTCAGTACCCGGAATTTGATCAATCAGTTTTCTTACTCGCGCATGTTCTAACCGAATACGACTAATCTTCAATTGGTTTGTCTCTAAGGTATTTTGAACGCTTAGACCGATACGATGTCGAAGACTAATGATTTGTTGATCGAGAACCGCTAGCTCTGGGTGATTGTCTTGATATATCTTGTGGAGTTTAGAACGGGTCAAGGCAAGGGATCGTAAACGCCTTACTCCATTGAGATAGGATTCGGAACTGATAATATCGTAAGTCAAGCCGGGGTCCAATAGAGCAGTATCTTGCTTAAAAGCAGTTTTTATACGTTGGAGGCCCTTATTGTCTAGCTTTAAGAACATCTCTTGCTGGATCAGAATGGCAAGTTGGGAAAGACGTTCGCTCAAAACGGGCGCATAGTTTTCGATATGCATAGCCGTCTGGTACTGCAATAGTTTTTCTTCGGCTTGTTGCACTTGCGTATAGGCATCCTGCATTTCAGCTTCTAACAATTGGCGACTCCGTCTGGCGTTGTGCTCTTTAGTAGCTTTGAAGTCTTCTAGATATGCTTCAGCTAAGGCATTGGAAAAATCGGCGGCTCGCTGAGGGCTTTCGTCCCAAGTATAAAAATTGACGATGGCGACTTTTTCATCTTGCAATCTGATCAATAGATCCTCGCCATTGCCAAAATCCTCCATCAAACCTTCCATACTGTTGAAGCGAAAGGCAAAGCGTTCGCCTAGGCGCCAAAGATGAGAAGCTGCTGGATTGAGTTGAATGCTAAGCGGCTCACCTGCTAAGTCCAAGCGTTCGCCAAGGGCGGCCTCAAAATGTGAATCATCCGGAAAACTCAATCTAAAATGCGTCTGATCTAAGACTTCGATTGTAATGTTTTGATCCTCAAAACGCGGCGCCCCGTCTACAATAAATAAGTTTTGTGGGTATTGATCTCGCCAATTGCCATCCTGAAAACGATAGAAACCGATGGGGAGATCCATCCGCTCGACTGCTTTTTGGAGGATACGATCCGAACGCATGATTTCAAGTTCGACGATATACTTTCCGATCACCGAAAAAGCTTCGATGTGTTCCAAAAATTTGGTGAGGGCAGTGTGTTGATCATTGAGCTTGAGCGTAGAACGAGATTCATAGACTTTGAGCATCTTTTTAGCGGTCTTTTGCCCATAGGCAATCCCGACCGCTACAGCCAATACCACTAACCAAAAGCGCTTAATGATAGGTCCGAAGACTCGTTTTATGTCAAGGCTGTCATTCATCCTCCCTGTATGCTGTTGACGATAGATAAGATCAAAGCGATACTACCAATCGCGCCAACGAGGGGTACGATTTTACCAGAAACGGTCTGCTCAAATTGCTTGGCTCTCCGTTCGGGGACGTAGATAATATCTTTGCTCCGGAGACTAAGATCTTTGACAAATAGTACATCACGATCCGTCAAATCGTAAAAAATCTCTTCTAGGCTACCATCGGGATGCGTTCGGAGAATCCGGATTTTTGAAGGATCTGCGTAATCAGTAAATCCGCCTGCTTCGCCAATGAGTTCGATAATCGAAAAAGGTTCCTTGTCTAGTTGATAATTGGCTGGTGTCCGAACTTCACCGATAAGCGTTACCTCCAAGCTCAAAATCCGGAGATATACGATAGGGTCTTTGAGGTATTTGGAG